>NZ_JBEMBC010000023.1:0-34840 GCF_040274425.1 Carnobacterium sp. | reverse complement strand
TCATGTTTGACATGGTTTGTGGAGTATAGTGATGTCCATACATTTTTTCGATTAAATCAGCGATTTCAGACATCGTGACGCCTTTTTTGAACAAATGGATAATGGTAGTTTCCAATGTGTCATTTGTTCTTTTGTATGCTGGTAAAGTTTGTTGTTTAAACTCACCATTTCGATCTCTAGGTATCTCCAATATTAATTCACCATATTCGGTTTTGATTGATCGAAAATAAGATCCGTTCCTCGAATTACCTGAATTAAAACCAGTGCGATCATATTTTTCATAATCCAAGAAAGCCGTTAATTCTGTCCGTAGGAGGGTGTTTATCGCTCTTTCTAAGTGGGAACGGAATAATTCATTTAAATCGCCTTTAGTGACTAGTGTTTGTACAATTTCTGTAGTAAAATCATTCATAGGGAAGTCCTCTTTTCTGTGAATTGGTTGTCGTTAACTTTATTCTACAGAAGGGACTTCCTTTTTTGTATGTTTTTTATTCATTTACACAAAATATTTTACACTCTCGATTTTTTATTTTATTATATCAGAAGTATATTTTATTAAGGAGTTAATATAATAAAAAAGGAGTGAGTCGTAATGTTTTATCGAATTTCCAATCCAATATTTGAAAAGGATTATTTAGACATACTTAAAATTTTAAAAGATCATTCAGATAAGATTGCCATAGTTGATTACTATACAGTACCAGATGGTAGCGATATGAAAATAAAAATGACATTAATGAATTTTCATCTTGAAACAGACATGAAGATATCCATATGATAACAAATCCTGAATTAGCAGAAGTTTTTCGAACATTGGGATATACGTTGCTTAAGATGCCGGCTTTAAGTTCAAAATTTTTTCTAAGATGGAATACATCAAGGAAAACGGATACAATAATATTTTACTTAGCTTCTAAAAAAGCATACAATAAGAAAGTAACATCTTTAAAAATGAGGAGGAAATGATTTATGATGAAAGAAAATTCTTTTGTGTTTCACAATGGTGTTGAGATTCCAAATATCGGTTTTGGTACTTGGCAGATTCCAAATGAGGAAGCATACGATGCCGTAACGATGGCTCTTAAAAATGGCTATACTCATATTGATACCGCATTAGCTTACCAAAATGAAGAAAATGTTGGAAAAGCAATCAAAGATTTTGATTTGCCTCGTGAAGAAATCTTTATTACTAGTAAATTACCCGCTCAAATTAAAGGTTACGATGAAACCTTAGAGGCTTTTAATACAACTATCACCAATTTAGGTGTGGATTACTTAGACCTTTATCTTATTCACGCTCCATGGCCTTGGAATGAAAAAGGCGCGGACTATACTGAAGGAAATATTCAATCATGGAAAGCAATGGAAAAATTATACAACGATGGAAAGATTCGCACTATCGGAGTTTCTAATTTTTCTGTGTCAGATATTCAAGCTCTTATCGATGCTTGTGACATCGTACCGATGGCTAATCAAATTCCGTTCTACGTTGGACATGATCAAGAGGACCTTCTTGCTTTTTGTAAAGAACACAACATTGTAATAGAAGCTTATTCACCACTAGCAACTGGCCAAACATTGAACAGTCCAGAAATTAAAGAAATGGCAGGAAAATATGGTGTGACTCCAGCGCAATTGTGTATCCGTTATTGTTTAGAACGCGAAACATTGCCGCTTCCAAAATCAACACATGAAGAACGCATCATTGAAAACAGTCAATTAGACTTTACTATTTCTCCAGAAGATGTGGAAAAATTGAATACTGTTGAAGACGTGCGTAAATAATTTCAAAATAGAAAAGCCGTTACCTAGTACATACTAAGTAGCGGCTTTTTATTATCGTTCAATTTTATTTACAGTTATAGAAGGTATAGTTATCTCTCCACCTAAAGTTGATTCATAAGTAAGTAAGCCCATCGAATAACCAGATAGAGTTATATAATCATCTTCTAAAATGCGATTATTATCTGTTAATTCTGATGAAATTTTTGCTAGAATTATTGTGTCATAGTTATCATCTACAGCAAATCTTATTTGTGTATACCCGTCTGCTTTCATCACTTGAATAACTTTCCCGAAAAATTTAACTTTAGTCATCAAGAGTCCTTGATAATTGACAAAAAGTTGTTTTGGTATTGTCACTTAGATTTGGTCACTTCAATTGAAATTCGGTTTTGAGTTAGTCAAACTGAGACTCCGTTACACCTAGAACCGGTCTATCACAGTACGGTACGATAAACTTGTAAAATTTTATTTAGCCTTTGTCTTCAGTGGCTATTTTCCTCTTGACGAATTAATTTTAAAACCATTCCCATTATTTTTATTAACAATTTCTAATTTTCTTATTTTCTTATTCTTAGAATTGTGCTACGCTATTTTTGTCAAGCTGTTTGCAAAGGAGAATCAGTGTATCTCATTTCATATAGCTTTATAAAAAATGAGATAAGGACATGAATTAAATACATATTCTCTGTTCCTTTATTTATTAAGGAGATTATTATGCTATCATCTTTTTCAAAAAATATTCAAACCACATTAATTACTTCATTTTTTAGCAGTTTAGTTTATGCTTGTACGATTCCCTACCTTATCATTTATTTAGCTGGTATATTCAGCAAAGAAACTATCGGACTATTGGTTATGATAAATGTTGTTACCTCTTTTTTAGCTGGGATCATTGGCGGCTATTTAGCAGATAACTTTCAGCGAAAAAAAATCTTATTGATCTTTCAAAATTTATACGGAATATCCTTACTTCTTGTTGCAGTAAATTTTGCGGGCATCTTACCACAAAATTTTTGGCTGATTTTTGGTTACCTTATTTGTGGCATCACTTATAATTTATATTATTCAGCCTTTGATGCGGTATTGCTCGATTCTACTGTTCCTAATGAACGTAAAAAAGTTTATCAACTACAGTATTGGACCTTTAATTTATCGATGGCTTTGGGTGCTTCAATCGGAGGCTTCTTATTTAAGCATTATTTAGTTTATTTGTTTTTAGGTGCAGCTCTTTTGCAGTTTATCGTTTCTGCTTTTCTGCAAAAAAACCTTAATTATAAAAATAATGTTTCTCTCACTAAAGGAAAAACAATTATTCATGATCTGTTTAACAATTACTACATTGCTGCTAAAGACAAACGATGGGTCATGTTAATTTTAGGAATAGCTCTTTATAGTGCTGCAGAATTTTCATTACAAAATTACACCGGCATTCGTTTATCAAAAGAGTTTAATCCGATCACACTTTTTTCTATTTCTATCGACGGAGTGAGAATGCTTAGTATTTTACAAGTGATCAATACTATTATGGTCGTTTGTTTCACTTTCGTTGTTTCGCGATTAACTGAGAAGAAAAAAGAACGTACTGTTGTACTCATTGGCTTGCTGATTTATGTAACTGGATATGGCTTAATGGCTTCTGCCAATAGTATTTACTTATTGATTCCATTAACTATTCTAGCAACGTTTGGTGAGCTAGCTTCTGCCCCTATCCTAAGTGCCCGACAAGTCAGTTTGATACCCGAAGACAAACAAGCTTCTTATTTAAGTTTTGCATCTCTTTCCTTCCAAGGTTCTCAACTTTTAGCTGCTTTAGGCATAACTCTAGGTGGCTACTTGGCTGCCGGGCTAATTAGTGGTTACATTATTATTTTAGGAATAGCCGGCGTTTATTTTGTGATCTCTAGCTTATACGACAATAAAAAAGAGGTTGTAAAATATAACTAATGAACCTATTCAGCTTTCTATGATTAAATTTTTACTATTTTAAGTTAGTTCAAAAGACCCTGGCAAATTATTTTCTTTACTCTATAAACTTAATCAGAAAGTTTACGAACTGTTAGATAAAACAGATTCGTAGACTTTCTTTACTTGAGCGCTATTATTTCATTATTTACCTTGCAACGTTTATAATTGGTTTATAGTAAAGAACTATCTTTTTGATTATTAGGTAGTCTATTCCAACACTTTGGTCAATCGTCAATTGCTCTGTATTTTGTTTCAACAAGACTTACTTATTTCTTTACGTTATCTTTATTCAAATTAAGATAAATTAGGAAGGAGAATGAAATTTATGATAATAATCGCGATTATTTTATTGGTTTTAGTTGCTATAGTAGCATTCTTAAATATGCAAATGGCTACTTTGAACCTTTACTTTATGTCTTTTGATTTACCTTTATGGCTACTTTTCATCGGCTTTTTATTACTCGGTATGTTGATTGCTGCACTATTTGCAATGTCTAAAGGGGCACGCAATAGACAAGTGATCAAAAATAAAAATGATGAATTAAAAAATGCTGAAGCTTCAAGAGATGAGGCCGTTAATAGAGTTAAACAAGAATCCGAAGCACAATTGGAATTACAAAAGAAAGAGACTGAAATCCAAAGTCTTAATACTCGATTAGCTTCTTTAGAAGAGAATCAAACAACTCAGCAAAGTGGACCAACTTCAACTGTACAAACTACCGAAACAACTGGTACAAAAACTAGTCCATCTACTAGCAAAGACATTCATGTAGAAGAATATCAAATAGATGGCACGAATACAGCTAAACCAAAAGATGACGGTTCTCATAAACCTTAACCTTCACTAGATCATAATTTAGTAAACAAAAAAGAAGTCCCAAATAAGACATCTTCTTATTTGGGACTTCTTTTTGTGAAAACCGTTTTACTCATTGTTTTTTTTAATATGAGTATTGCCTTTTGTATCGACAGTGACATCTTCTTTTTTTACTGTTCTATTAACTTGTTTTGTATCCGTTACTTCTTCTTTATTCAATGATACTTCTTCTTTAACCACTGGGTGCTTCGTTACTTCAATTTCTTCTTCTGTGACAGGGATAACCACTTCTTTATTTTTTATTGCATTATCTGAATGGTCATCCTTTAAATTATGCTGCTCAATGACTATTTCTTCGTGTCTAACAGGAACTTGGATTGTTTTATTTTCTTCTACTACACGCTTTTTAGCTCGAACTTCTCCTGTTTGAACTTCCTTAGTTGTGACATCTAATTGCTCTTCTTTCAATTGAATCGTTTCACTTTCTGATTCTTGATGCTGTTCTTCATTTTCTGAAACTGGGATGTCAGAAGATTCAGCTGAATCTAAAACCGGTTCAGGATTAGCCAATGGATCTGCTTCTAACATCGAAATCGGGTCTAGTGGAATAACTCTTTCTGTATCCTCTGCCCCATGGCTAACTTTTTCCTTTGGCTTACCATTTACTACAACAATGATATTACCATTCGCAATATCTTGTTGATAATCATCCAAAAGATCGTCGTTTGATTGCGAGGAATCGGATTCGTTAGAGTCATGTGAAGAAAATGATTCTTTTATTTTTTTCCAAATGGAGCGATCATCCCTATCCTTATCCTTAGTGTCTATATCCGTCTCATTAGTTGTTCCTATTATATCTGTAGTATTGGAAATGGAATTTTTAGATTCTGTACTAGATATTAAGGTGATATCTTCTTTTTGATAGCCTTCTTCTTGCAATTTCTTGACTGCATCTACTGCCTCTTGAGGACTTGCATAGCTTCCTACAACATATCTTTCCATTCTTTTCCCTCCTTAATAATCATCTAAACAGTTATTGTACCTTTAGGCTTTATCTTGCTCATCTATTTGTAAACACCAAATTGCAATAACAATACCTAATGCTAGTGGAGCATCTTTCTCATCTTTAGTCTCTAAAACAAATGTATCCCCGTAGGAAAACCGTTTTTTCTTAAAAGAAGCAACTTCGGTAAATCCTTCTTTTATTTCATAATCCTCTTTTTCAACATTTCCTTTGATTTTCCAATTTATTTTTTCAATATCATAATCTGGACCAAGTAAGTTTTTCTCTCTTTTTACTTCAGCAATCTTTTCATTTTGTTGATAGATGCCGTATTTAGGTGAAAAACCTATTTTTTTCTCTTCAATAGATACTATTATCTCGTTAGCTTGATTGTAAACGTGCACTTTATTCCCTATTGATATCCGTTCACTTTTAACAGTATAAATTTTTTCATCTTTTTCATTTCGTACAATTAATTGGTCACGCCATGAAAACCGTTTTTCTTTAATATATAGTTTCATTAGTCAAACACCTGCTTTCATTTAATCATATTCTAGTTTCTTTAATTATAACCATCCATTTCGTTGCAAGCTACTCATAAGCAAGTTGTGAACATTTATTTACACTATTGTCTCTAGATTTCTCCTTTATTTTAGATGACGTTCTCATTTAAAGTTCGATATGCTATGATAACCTTATCAAAACTTATTAATACTAGAGGTGAAAACGTTTTGAATTTCGAGCAAAATTATACTCAACTACAAAAACAGCAATTGACCATGACACCTCAATTGCAACAATCTATTCAGATGCTGCAATACAGCCGAATAGATTTAGTCGATTTCTTAAAACAAAAATCGCTAGAAAATCCTTTTATTTCTATTTCTGTAAAATCAACACCTCGAACACAAGGGGCTTCGACAGAAAAATACAATAGTAACCAATCAAGAACAAATCAATCAACAAGCGGATCAATCTGGGATACATTGGCAACTACTGCATCTCCCACTTCTCTTTATTCTGCAGTAATCGAACAAATCCATTTGTCTTTCAGAGATACCGCTTTGCGTGATTTAATTATTTGGCTGGCTCAGTATATTGATCATAATGGTTATTTAACTCTGTCAATGGATGATGCGATCACTCTCACTCAAGCAGAACCGTTAAAATTATTAGATGCATTGACACTTTTACAGCAATTAGAACCTGCTGGTGTAGGTGCTAGGAACTTACAAGAATGCTTGATGCTTCAAACAGAACGAAACGGTCAAGCGCCCAATCTTGCTTATTTAATCCTTGAAGAAGAGTTTGAAGCTTTTGCTAACCGAAAATGGGATCACATTGCAAAACGTTATTCTATTTCATTGAGTGAAGTTCAAGAGATTTCTGATTTTGTCAAAACTCTTACACCACATCCTGGTGCCATTTTTTCAAATGCTCCTACTCAATACATTCGTCCAGATTTATCCGTTAAAGTAACGGATAATCAAGAGATTCTTGTGCATTCTGTTAAGACTGGACTTCCTGTTATTGTTTTTCAAAAAGAATATTATGAGGAATTAAGTGTATTGCAAGATAAAGAAGTTTCAAAATTCATTAATGAAAAACAATCTGAATATGAATGGCTTAAAAAGACACTGATTCAACGAGAAGAAACGATACTCAGAATTGGTATCGCCATTGTAAATGCACAAAAAGAGTTTTTTTTATCTGAAGATCGTCCAATTCAATCCTTAACACTAAAAACAATTGCTGAAGAACTTGATATTCATGAATCAACGGTAAGCCGTTCCATTAATGGGAAGTACATCACAACAGAATTCGGTGTATTTGAATTAAAAAAATTCTTCACAAATGCTTTGATGACAACTTCTAAAGAAGGTACTGGTTCCATCTCTTCTGACCAAATAAAGAAAAAAATCGAACTCTTTATTAAAACTGAAGATCCTAGAAAACCATTATCGGATCAAAAGCTTGTGGATCTTTTAAAAAAGGACGGTATTGAAATATCACGAAGGACAGTTACAAAATACCGTGAAGCCCTTTTTATTTCTAGTTCTCCAAAGCGCAAACGCTTTGACTAATGATATGCCTTTTTTTGTTGCCATCCGTGTAACAATAGCATGTTAATATAGCTAAAAAAGACCAGCTTAGCCTTCTTAAGTGAAGTAGCAATTAGTTGATCTTTTTTTGGCGTTTTCATTCATTTTTGAAATATCTCAGTATCTTTTCCCCAACCTACGCCATCCTTTAAATGCACAGCTTATTATTTTACTTAATGAAAGGCTTGTGTAATAATCAAATTATAACTCACACTCTTCTGGATATTTTTTTATCCAAAAATGCAACCGCATTCTTCCTTCTTTTATTCTATTTTATCCTTTGTCAAAACATTTTCATTTTACTATACTTTTTGTTTATTTGCTTAGTTTATAAATAATTAGGGGGCGTAATCATGAAAAAGAAATCTTTTAAGTTGGTTAGTAGTCTATTTACAATTGCATTGTTAACTGCTTGTTCGGGTTCATCTGAATCAGGAGGTGAATCAGATGAATTTGCAAGTCCAGATGATTCAACTTTAACAGTGTGGGCTTGGGATGCAAACTTCAATATTCCCATCATGGAACGTGCCGGAGAATATTACACGGAAGATGGTAATGAGGAGTTCAGTCTAGATGTGGTTGAGATGTCTAATGAAGATACTATACAAAAACTCGTCTCTGGATTTACTTCAGGTGTCTCAGAAGGGTTACCCGATATCGTGTTAGTAGAAGACTATGCTGCTCAAAATTTTTTAATCAATTATGAAGGTAAGTTTGCTGAGCTATCCGATGAAATTGATTTTTCACAATTTGCTCCCTATAAAGTTGAGGCAGTTACCCATAATGATGGTGTTTATGCTGTTCCGTTTGATTCTGGTTCAGCTGGTCTCTATTACCGCACTGATTATTTAGCGGAAGCAGGATATACCGAAGAAGACATGCAAAATTTAACGTGGTCCGAATTTGTTCAAATTGGAAAAGACGTGAAAGAAAAAACTGGAAAGTGGTTTGTAGCCTTTATTCCAAATAGAGGGACACACTACATTCAGATGGCTATGCAATCTGCAGGTGTCTGGTATTTTGATGAAGAAGGAAAAATCTTTTTGAAAGACAATCCTGTCGTTCGAGAAATGGCCGAAATATTAAAAGAAATTGAAAAAAATGACTTAGCTAAACCGGTGGATTACTTTGCACCCGAAGGTATCGGAGCTGTAACCAGTGGTGAAGTTGCCGCAGTTAATTCAGCTGTCTGGTATTCCGCAACCATTAAGTCTGCCGAAGATCAAGCTGGAAAATGGGCGTACACTAATCTTCCGCTATTAGAAACTGTTGAAAATGCTACACCTTACTCAAATCTTGGGGGTTCTAGTTGGTTTATCTTAGAAGATTCGCCAAACAAAGAACTGGCTATTGATTTTCTTAAATCTGAATTTGCAGGCAACGATGAATTTTACCAAGAAATCCTTGTAGATAATGGAGCGGTTGGCACTTATCTTCCATCTCAAACAGGTGAAGCCTATCAATATAAAGACCCTTACTTTAACGATGCTCAAATTTATAAAGATTTTTCTAGCTGGGCAGAAGAAATTCCTGGAGTAGATTATGGCGTTAATACAAGTATAGCTTATGAAGCTTTAAGATCTGTTTTGCAAGATTACTTTGATGATAAATTGACCCTAGATGAAATGCTTGAACAAGCTGAAGAATATTACAATATGCAAATAGGAGAGTAGCTTTTTATGAGACTGCAGTCAGTTTTATTCTTACTGACCGCAGTCTTTCCTTAATATGTATGGAGGTGAAACGTGTGAAATTAAAACAGGGATCAAAAAGATCTGATTTATGGAAATTTATATCTTTTGCCGTTATCTTCAGTTCAATATTTTTGCTTTACCCTATTTTTTACTCTATTTATATCTCCTTTCATAACTATAAAGGTCTTAATTCAGTCTTTACTGGATTTGGAAATTATATTCGTATGTTTCAAGATGACGTCTTTGGAAAAGCTTTAATGAACAATTTTATTTATTTGATTTTCCAGGTTCCTATTATGCTGCTATTAGGATTACTGTTAGCTTTTCTTTTAAATTCACCTAATTTAAAAGGAAAAACCTTTTTTAGATTAGCTATTTTTTTGCCTTGTGTTACCTCTTTGGTTTCTTATGCAGTTCTATTTAAAATGATGTTTCAAGTTAGTGGGGTGGTCAATAACTTTCTACTGACAATTGGATTGATTCAATCTCCCATTGATTGGTTAAATAGCCCTTTTTGGGCCAAAGTTACCATCATTATTGCTTTATGTTGGAGATGGACAGGTTATAATATGGTCTTTTATCTTGCTGGTCTTCAAAATATATCGGTAGATACTTTAGAAGCTGCTGAAATAGATGGAGCAAATGCTTTCCAGAAATTTTTCCGAGTTGTTATCCCACAACTTAAACCTGTTATTGTTTTTACAACCATTACTTCAACTATTGGTACGATACAATTATTTGATGAAGTAGTGAATCTAACCGGTGGTGGTCCATCGAATGAAACATTAACTGCAGCTCAACTGATTTACAACCATTCCTTTGTCTATACTTCCAACTTTGGTTACTCCGCTACTTTATCTTGGGCATTAGTAGTGATCGTAGCTATACTATCCATTATTCAATTAACTATTACCAATCGAAAATAATTTCATATTAGTCAGGGGTGAAGAAGTATGAAATCAAAATCATTAACCTTTTTAAAATATACTTTTTTAATTATCTGTTCATTTATTTCCGTATTCCCTTTTTATTGGATGATTGCAGGAGCAACAAACACCTCTAATCAGATAGCTGAAGGAAAACTTTCTCTAGGAACTCATTTTTTTAAAAATCTTAGTGAATTACTAGGTGCTTATAACATTCCGTTGATCATGTGGAATTCGCTAAAAATTTCTCTCGTTACCGTTGTACTGAGTTTGTTAGTTACCTCAATGGCTGCATTTGGTTTTGAAAAATTCAACACTCGTAGAAGTGAACTCATCTACTCTATCCTTTTACTGTTTATGATGATTCCATTTGCCACTCTTGTCATTCCGTTGTTTAAGATGATGGCTGGATTGAATTTAGTTAACCAACATTTAGCTTTGATCCTGCCTTATATCTCTAACATTTTCCTTATTTTTTTCTTTAGACAAAGCTTTAAATCATTTCCTGATGATATTATGGATTCAGGAAAAATAGAAGGTGCTGGAAATTATACAATTTTCTTCAAATTAGTTTTTCCAATGATGAAATCAACTTATGCAGCAGCAGCTATTTATGCCTTCATGAATTCATGGAACAGTTACTTATTGCCTTTAATTATCTTACAGACTGAAGACAAATACACAATGACGCTTTTGATTTCTGGCCTTTCTTCAGCTTCTTATGTAGCCAATTACGGCGTTCAAATGATGGCCATCGTCATTGCTACTCTTCCAACTTTAATTCTCTTTTTAATGATGCAAAAAAGCTTCGTTGCTGGAATGACCGGATCTTTAAAAGCTTAACTATTTTTCGTTCAGCTCTAATTAACTAACCAAAAAACGTGATCGATCCTTTAGGAATCAATCACGTTTTTTAATTTGTTTATTTGATATTAATAAATAGATAAAATTCAGCATCATACTGATTTTCGTAAATATTAATAGAGGTAAAGACTAAGTTCAATTCAGCCTGTTCATTCTCAGTTTCCACGGTTGCTTCATCAATCGTGAGCATATTCTCTGTTCCAGTAGTCGAAGCGACTTCTTCCATTGTCTCTTGAAGATCAATATTCATGATAGTCTCATCACTTTCATCCATTAAAATAAGACTTTCTTTTCCATCTGTCTCTTCGGTATATACTATATATCTCTGATCATCCACTTCAAACTCAATTCTTGGTTGTACGCTAGGTTCATAATAAGAAAATATAATCATCTTGTCGTACTCTTCAATTGAGATCACAGGGCTATCTCCCAAATCTAGTGTAGCATAATAAGAGTCTTGCAAAGGTTGTTCGTTTAAAAAACCATTCTCATCATAGATAGGTTGAAAACCAAATACCTCTTCAAATTGATAGGATAGTAGCTGATTATAGGGTGCCAGCCACTCGATATCTTCATTGTAATCCATATTTGTTAAATAATAGACAGTTTGACTGATTTTGATTTTATCTTCTTTAGGAATATCAGCATTCGGAATAATGGAATTTCCTTCCAACATCTGATTTTGTTCAAGTGTTCTTTCTAATAAATTCGTTTGTGACACACGGCTAACGGTAAATGCATCAATTGGAGGTACTATTGAAATCAACGAAAGTACCATCAACGCCACTGCGACCCAGCCATTTTTTCGAATAGGTAAAACACTAAACAAAACTCCTGCTATGGTCGCAAATATGCCGAACAAGATGACGTAATAGCGTCCATAAGTTAAACCGGTTTCTTGAATCCTTAAAACAGATGCAATCGTTTGGAATAAAACAATGGGAATCAACACTTTGGGAAAGATTTTTCTAAAAAGAATAGATGATTTTGTTTTTATATTACTTGCTAAAATATACACTACTATAACCGTAATCGAATAAGAAACCAACATGGGCTCTAGTAAATTATTGGTCCAAAAATCTCCCGTAATATTTTGTAACAGATAGACCAACAAAATAACTGTAAAAATCGTCGTTAACGGAATGATGATATATGAAATCAACAGTTCAAGCATCTTAGGTGCCGAAACATCATTTTTTATATCTTTCAGTTTAGCCGCGTGTTCTTCAGGTGTTAAAGATGATTCCTCTTTTTTGCCTAAAAATGAAGGCGTATAGGAAAGGAAAAAGATAGGCATAAATAGTGAAATCACTAGGTTAAGTGCATGCAGATTCACTTTATAATTTACTGAAAATAGTAACTGATCAATTGCTAATAGAATAAACCCAATACCTGCATACAAAACAAGTGTGAATAAAAGTGTTGTAAAAAAAGCTTTAAAAGCGGATAAATAACTTTCATTAAACGTAATCTCATTTTTTATAGTTGGAACCCATATAAATGCAATAGTTAGTATAAAAAAGATAATACCTGTTTTAATAGTCATCTCAAAATCGTAATCAGTTGCAGAACCAATTGTAAAATAATAAACGATTGTCAAAAGAATTGCACCGAACATCAATAGGATGCGTTGTAACCTCTTTTCAAAAAAGCGTTCGTAGATTTGTTGTGCTACCGCACTCAAAAATATGCCCACTAGAAAACTATAAACATACCTTGTATAAGTATCTGTTTCTTGCTGAATCAAAAACGCATTTAATCCTGCAAGAGCAAGTAGAAACACAACTGTTAATGGATACCTTCTGCTTGCTCGAATGATTCCTTGGAATTTATCCTGAATCTTCTGTATCAATTTCACCATTCATCACTCCTTTTTTCTTGCTTGACTCTTATGACCTATCTTACTCTTATTATGTAGTCTATCTTTATCTTCTGTCAATCTTTAGCCCTACTCATTAAGTATACAAAAAAACTGACACCTTCGTATCAGTTTTTCTGCAATGCTATTCTTTAATCAACATACTCTGTTTGATCCTTATTCAACCACGAGTACATTAATCCAATCACTAATGCTCCACCAACGTAATTACCTAGTAAAGCTAGAATCCAATTTATTGCTACAGCTCCTATCGTCATACCTGGAACTGTTCCACCAGAAGCGAAGAAAGCCAATGAGAAAGATGAAAAATTGGCAATAACGTGTTCAAATCCTAAATAAGCAAAAATGAAGATAATAAATATCATGGCAATAATTTTCCCAGCATCATCTTTCATTCGTAAGGTACAAAATACAGCTGTGTTAACAATAACATTTGCAAATATACCTTCTGAAAAGACCTGTAAAGGCGTTTTAGCTAATTTTCCAGCCACTGCTGTGAAAAGATAATGGTCGCTCGGAAGAGCATGGAACTTATATGTGAAAGATATAACTAAGCTAGCAATAATTCCACCAATTAAATTAAATAAAATACAATAAAATAATATTGTTAATGCTTTTTTAGGTTTTAACCACTTTCGTTGGATCGCAACTGTCATATACATCATATTCGAAGTACCTAATTCAGCATTCATATAAATAATCATGACCAGTGACCAACTAAACATAAATGCATAAAGCATTTTACCTAGGCCAGGTACAATCTCTTCACCAGCTTGACCAATCATCACAGCAACTGCTGTTCCAAGCGTTAAGAATAAACAGGCTAACATTGCACGTACAAAATAGCGTGACTTACTATTATCAAATAAATTTTGCTTTTTCATAATGCTTTTTTCAATATTGTACATTAAACCAGTATTTTGAGTTTCCATTTTTTGTTTACCACCTTTAGTTTGTTATCTTTTTAACAATATAATTATTATACTCCATTTAAAATCATTTAAAAGAAAAAATACGCTTTCACAAACTTTTTTTTTAGATAAACGTCAAACTTTATTCACGACTCCTGTTTGTTTATCAAAATACTTACTGATAAGGGTTCTAAAACCAAAATAAAACGACACTAAATAAATTAGTGTCGTTTTATTTTTCATTACTAAGCTCGTTTCTCTCCTTCAATTATCCAAACATATTCATTCATTTGCTCAATGGATACGTTAAATCCTGCTAAATCAAAAAGAGTTAATAAAGTTGGAATAAGAGTATAATATTCTCGTTCTAAATCATCGGCTAATGCATAAAATTGTTGTTCTCTAGCTTGTATAATTTTTTGATTGAGTGCTTCTTGTGATTCAAACATCGTATCAGCAAAGATAACTTTGCCTCCCTTTTCAAGTTGATCAGCATATTTTTTCAAAGCCATTCCTTTTTCTGTATCTGTCAAATGATGGAACACGTAGGAACTAACAATAGTGTCCAATTGTTTGGTAGGATTCGGGTAATTTTGTAAATCCCCGTCATAAATGATGACTTCACTTGGCAACTTCTTTTTAGCTAATTTACGCATTTCTTTAGAAGGTTCTATTGGGAAAACCCATTTACCCGAGGAAAGTAACTGCTTTGTTAGATTTCCTGTTCCAATCCCAAATTCCAAAACACTCATTCCACTTCTTTGAACGATCTCTTTCAAGATATTACTATATCCTTCAAAAACTGCTCTGTATTCGGGGTCTTTTCCTTCAACAAAATCATCATAGTCACTTGACCAGTCTGTAAAAATATCTAAAAATTCACGTCCCATATTATTTATTCTCCTTTGTTGTTCGATACAAATGCTAATGCTTGATCCAAATCGTCAATGAGATCTTCTACATCTTCTAAACCAACGGATAACCGAACCAACTCATCCTTTATTCCTGATTTTAAGCGAACTTCTTTTGGAATAGATCCGTGTGTCATCAAAGCAGGTATTTCAATCAAACTTTCAACTGCTCCCAAACTTTCAGCTAGTGTGATAATCATTAATTTTTCGACAAAGTCCTTAGCAGAAAATCCTTCTTTTAATTCAAATGAAATCATTCCACCAAAACCACTCATTTGTTTTTTAGCGATCGCGTGCCCTTGATGATTTTCTAATCCAGGGTAATAGACTTTTTCAATATTCGAATGATTGATTAGGTATCGCACTACTTCTTGAGCATTTTTTTCATGTTCTTCCATTCTGATACCTAACGTTTTGATCCCTCTTTGTAGAATCCAGCTATCTTGCGGCCCTAAAATTCCTCCGATTGCATTTTGTAAAAAGCCGATTTTATCAGCTAATTCTTCATTATTTGTTGTAATTAATCCTGCAACAATATCGCTGTGTCCACCTAAGTATTTAGAAGCACTATGAACAACAACATCTGCTCCTAGTGTAAGCGGACGTTGATGATAAGGCGTAGCAAAGGTGTTATCAACAATAGTTATCAAGTTAAACTCTTTTGCAATTTTAGCTACAGTCTCAATATCGGTTATTTTTAGCAACGGATTAGTTGGTGTCTCTAGAAATATCGCTTTAGTTTCTGGACGAATAGCTGGTTTAATCGTGCTTACATCACTTGTATCTACCGTTGTAAAAGTTATTCCAAGATGAACGAGTACTTTATTCATTAAGCGATACGTTCCTCCATAAACATCATCCCCCACAATGATATGGTCTCCTTTAGAAAATAATGACAGCACCGTATGTGTCCCTGCTGAGCCTGATCCAAAAGCAAAACCTCTAACTCCTTCTTCTAAGTCCTTGATTAATTCTTCTACTGCAAAACGAGTAGGATTTCCTGTTCTTGAATATTCATACCCTTTGTGTTTGCCAACTTTTTCTTGTTTGTAGGTTGATGTTTGGTGAATGGGTACATTTACCGAACCTGTTGCTTCATCATGACTAATACCACCGTGGATCAACTTCGTTTTCATTTTCATTTTTGACACTCTCCTATTGATATATTTTTTTACTTAAGTAACGCTCACTGCTGTCTGGGAAAATTGTAATGATCGTGCTTCCTTCAGGTAACACTTGGGCTTCTCTTAAACAGGCAGCAAACGCTGCGCCGCTTGAACTTCCCACAAACAACCCATTTGTTGCAGCTAACTGCTTAACATAGTAAAAGGCTTCCACATCAGAAATCGTATAAACGTGATCAATTAATGATGTATCTAAAAATGTAGGTATGAATTCCATTCCTATCCCTTCCGTTTTATGTCCATGAGCTGCTCCACCACCTAAAATCGACCCTTCAGGTTCAACGATAGTTGTACGAGTTGCAGAATTATTTTCTTTTAAATAAGCTGCAGTACCAATAAAAGTTCCACCACTACCTGCTCCAGCTACAAATGAATGAATCCCATGTCCATCCATATCTTTTATAATTTCCGGTCCAAGAGTTTCATAATAAGTTAATGGATTCGCTTGATTTTCAAACTGCATCGGGATATAGCTATTCTTAATTTCTTCAGCCAACGACTGGGCTTTTTCTATTGCTCCTACCATGCCTTTTTCAGTAGGTGTAAAAATCAGTTCTGCTCCAAGAGCCTTCATTAATTCTTGTTTTTCTTGACTAAATTTCTCTGGAACAGTAAAGACGACTCTTAATCCAAATTCTTGAGCTGCTAATGCTAAACCAATGCCTGTATTCCCAGCAGTGGGTTCAATAATCGTTGTATTTTTATTTATCAATCCTTTATCAAAAGCTGTTTTTATTAATTTGACCCCTAAGCGATCTTTGATGCTTCCACCAGGATTGAACATTTCTAGCTTTGCGAATATTTTACTGTTATTCGGTAGGTCAAAACCCTGGATTTCTAACAATGGAGTGTTTCCTATCAAATCTTGCGTTTTTCTGAATAACATGTCTTTTCTCCTTATCTTCATTCTCAATTTCTAAAAAAAGGGACAAAAAAAAGTGCATGAGTGTAAAACTCATGCACAAATCATCTAATTTAATTTAGTTTCTTCTAATGAAAGCCATTTCAATACACCTACTCACGAACTGTTTTCTAACAGCAATCCATAGGGTATAACAAATAGTTGTGTTCACAAAAAAGAAGAAGCTTGATTAAAAAATGATACTTGTCGACATGAGTGGTCTATACAACATAAACAACAGCACACGTCTAAACAGTTCATCTTTTTCATTAGGCTTCTTCCTTTCTTAGTTTATTTTTTTAATTCAGTGTAAGAGAAACCTTACATCGGTATAGACTCATACTATCAATCCAACTTTCATTTGTCAACTAAAACTAAAAATAAATAATCCCTATACCTATTTCACTATTCTGCTATACCCTTACTTAAAAAAACTCTTCATTGCAATACAGAGGTTTTTTTGAGAAAATATACGAGGAAGAACAGGTGCAGCAATTAGCAACACTTCCTACAATCCAAAGCGACAGGAGCAACCTTTATGTGGACATACAAAACGTTTGGTGAATTAACCAAAGAAGAATTGTATCTATTTTTAAAAGAACGCAGTGCAATTTTTGTTTTTGAACAAAAGTCTCCTTACCACGACATTGATGGTAGAGACCCTGATAGTATACATATTTCTTATATTGAGGATGGAGAGCTACTAGCTTATTCCCGCATCTTCGCTACTGATAATGGAAATATTCGTATAGGGCGTGTTCTCGTTACAGAAAAGAGTCGCGGAAAAGGCCTTGCTCGTACCTTATTCCGTAATACACTAACCTATTGCCAGGAGCAGTACCCTGAAAAAGCAATTGAATTAAATTCTGAAGAATACATCAAAGATTTCTATGCTTCATTTGGCTTTAAAGAAATCGCTGACCCATACCTAGACTCAGGTGTTATCCATGTTACCATGTTACTAGAATAAAATAAGGCTGAACTACTCTTATTAAGAATAGTTCAGCCTTATTTTTTTAAACCATCTGGTACAAATCTTCTGCTGTGACAAATCTTTCAATTAAAGTTGCTTTTTTTTCTTCACCTGTTGTTACCAATAAGCAGGATGGTGTATCTGTTGCTCCCATAGCACTTGAAACATCTTGGTCAAGATCAAATAGATGTTGAACAAAAGGGGAATGAAAATCAAACAAGAACATTTCCAGATCTAAATCAGCCTGTTCAGCTGACTCAATCAGTAAATCTTTTGAAAGACCTCTTTTTTGAATAATCATTTTTCGTTGAATAGCCAGTAAAAATTCTCTACCTTTTTTCTTTCCTTGGATAGTAGCTGCGATAAAAGCTAACGATAAGTGAAAACTTTCATTGTATAGCTTATTCCATACAGCAGTTTCAGTTGAGAAGCCATTTTTTTTCATGTAACGGTAAAGAGTCTGGGTGTTGTGATAAGGATAAATTGTCATTTGTGTGTGTTCTTCGTAAGCGTTTACGAACTTAATCACTTCTTCTTCCATCATCAATGAAGCTTTGCTGATTGGATTAATAAACAAGAAAATTTCAACTTGCTTAGTTCTTTCTACCATAAAAAGATTCGCCTCAATTCCATATCAACTTATATCTACATCTTAACAGTAAACAGCCTTCACCAAAAATCATTTGCTCAATACTGCATGGGGAGTAGTTTTAGGACTCTCCTTTCAAGGCTTTAAGGATTTTCATTCCTCTTCAAAAAGATTTCCTTTACGTAAGTAGACTTGCTGAGTTTCATAAATACCTTGATTACCTGAAAAGAGATAACTGATTACACACGTCAAAAAGAGATAAGGCAATGCTCCTGAACCAAAAAGTTCCAGTCCCATAATAAAACAGGCAATTGGTGTATTACTAGCAGCTGCGAAAACACCAATAAACCCAAGCCCTGCTAAAAAAGGAATTGAAATGTGAAAAAGATGAGCGAGTGTACTGCCTAAAGTGGCCCCAATCGTAAATAAAGGTGTTACTTCTCCTCCTTGAAATCCAGAACCCAGTGTAACAGCTGTAAAGACTAATTTACCCAAGGAATCAAACGGACCACTTTCCCCTAGAAAAGCTTGATCAATTAAAGGCAGACTTAGACCTAGATATTCTCTAGTGCCAACAAGGAACACCAGAAGAATAACGATTATTCCACCAATAAAACTTTTTATGACCGGATTGTTGAACCAGTTAGACATAATGATTTTTGTTAACCGTGTAGCCCAACTAAATAAACGCCCGGTGAATCCAAAAAGAATGGCTGCAATTACTATTTTGATGATAAGACCAATAGTTGCCTCAGGTATAATTCCCATACTATAATGCGCATGCGAAGCACCTAGAAAAGTCGTCACCCAATTGCCGACCAACGCTGCCCACAAGCTTGGAAATAATGCCTCTTGGCGGACAAATCCAATCGCTAATACTTCCATTGCAAATAATGTTCCAGCTATAGGTGTTCCAAAAACAGAACTGAAACCTGCACTCATTCCGGCAATTAATAAAATACGTCTTTCGTTTTTTGCCATATGAAACACGCGACCTACCGCATCGGCTAATGTTCCTCCAATTTGGACCGCAGTACCTTCTCGTCCAGCAGACCCACCAAATAGATGGGTAACCAATGTTCCAAAAAGAGTAAGTGGAATCAGTCTTTTAGGAATCGATTCTACTTCCTTTTTAGTGCCGTGAGCTTCTTGTATGATCAAGTTATTGCCTCGTATAGCATTGCCACCTAGTTTCCAATACAACCAACTAATAGCTGCTCCACCCAGCGGCAATAAATAAAGCAGCCAAGGCAGTGTCATACGAGCGTTTGTTACAAACGTTAAACTGATAAGAAAAAATGCAGATAGACTCCCTACTCCTATCCCTACTAAGCTGCTATACCATAACCATTTAGTAAAATAGTACCCTAATCGTACAATTTCTGTAGTTTTCATTTTTTTTAATATTAGTCCCATCAAATTCCCTCTTTAGTTTCGCATTGAATTCACTTTTTTATTTTACCATTAGTTCGTAGTAGTTTCCTATTTTGTTAAAAAAAAGATGGACCGCCAGTCTTGGCGGTCCATCTTTTTTTAACATTAATTGGATTGAATCAAATCTTCATAAAAAGCAACTTTTGTCGCATTTTGGTAAGGAAGTAGCCATAATAACCCTATACCTAGAGATAAAACAGATAGTATACCCCAACCTATAAAACTTAGATCTAGTACGAAAAGACGCCACTTATGACCCTTCATTAAGTTTTTACTTTCCGTAATACAGTCTAGAGAAGAAATTTTTTCATTTGGGGATAGGTTAGAACGATCCTTATATATTAAGTAAGCTTGTGAGTACGCATATGATTTTATAATTCCTGGAACAATAAATAACAGGGTCCATAGAGTAGTGAAAATAGTAGATATAATATAAATCAACAGTACTCTAAGAAAATATTTTTTCGTAAATACTTGTAGCCCCATTCTTATTGGTTGAATCTCCATATTGGGATTTCTAAACCAATCTAAAAACGTAAACGAAATACCCACTGTAAAGAGAGTCGATAAAATTCCACTACCAATATTGCTTGTTCCGTTTCCAGTTCCATCGTCAGACATCATAGAATTATTTGCCCAATAGTTAGAACCCACATCAGAATAATTAACTAATGCAATTACCAAAGCCGCAAAGAGCAATGTAATAAGGATTGAAATTATTGTTGGAATAATATTTAATAGAATAGCATCTTTCCATCTTCCTTTAAGCAGTGCTTTTGTATCATATTTTAATTCTTTTCTTGTTTTATAATTTTGCATTTCTTGCAGCCTCCTCAGGCAGATGATTTCCTATAGTTTACCAAAAATGAATAGTAATTGTTATTTATTTTCCTTACAAAGACTTATCTTCTGTCTCAGATGGATTTCCTATAATCCGCTTTTTTAGAGTAGCCTTATAATTTTCTTTATAGAAACTGCTATCACCCTGCAATAATTTTATGCCTACTTTATAATAAAGAGGAATTTTTTTATCGTTAGCTATGTCTTCTTGATAACGCCGAATATCTTGCTGAAGCCTCTGTTTAAAAGTTTCAGTATCAATGTTCTCAGGAGCTTGACTTAATTTATACCCTACAGAAATCATACTTTCTATCAGTTTTTGCAAACCTAAATGTTCTAACTCTGGAAAATCTATTTTTAGCAATGCGTATAATTGTTCCGTCTCGGTTAGGATGTCGTAGTATTCTGGTGAAAAACTACTGCTGACGATTGTATTGGAACTTCTCACGTAATGATAACCAACTTCACTTGTTATAACTGTTTTACTAGATTTTTTAGCTAATCGATAAGTGGTCACGATATCTTCAAAGATTTTCCCCTCTGGAAAAGCTATTTTTTGAAACAAACTATGATGATAAATTTTATTCCACGTATAAAAAGCCACCCCAGAAGAATTAAAAATTAGTTCAATCAGTTCACTAGGTTCAAATATAATTCTATTTTTATTTTTCTTTTTAGGAACACTGATGCTACCATATACTTTATCAAAATTCATGACATACAAAGTCATATCTTTGTGTTGAACACTCGCTTTATAAAAATTCAAAAAAGCCTCCTCATCAAATCGATCATCACTATCAATAAAGGCAATAAATTCACCTGAAGCTACTTCTATACCTTTATTTCTAGCTGCTGATAATCCTTTATTTTTTTGATGAACAACCTTAATACGCTTATCCGTTTTCTCTAATAGATCACATATTTCTGGGGAATTATCTGAAGAACCATCATTAATTAAGATCAGCTCAAAGTCAGGATACCTTTGCTGCAATACACTTTTCACAGCATTTCCTAGGGTTGAACTTGTATTGTATACCGGCATGATGACACTTATCAACATTTTCTTTCCTCCTTGAAAACGTTCAACTGCTTAAAATCTGTCCAGCCTACACTGAGTATGATTCGATAGATTAAAATTAATCTCTTTGCTAAATCGCTTTGATGCTTCCACCATCGATCATTAAAGATGATCCAGTAACGTACGTATTTACATCTGATACAAGAAAAGTAACAAATTTTGCAAATTCTTCCGGTGTTCCATAACGGCCAAGTGGAATAGCTTCTTGAGCTTTTTTTGTTATTTCTTCCATAGACACATTTTTATTTTTAGCCGTAATTTCATCTAGAGTTGTTATACGATCTGTTGCAATTCGCCCTGGCGCAACCGTATTGATTAAAATATTATATGGCCCTAACTCTTCTGCTAACGTCTTGCTAAGACCGACAATTCCTAAACGAAAAGTATTCGAAAGGATCAAATTCGAAATCGGTTGTTTAATGGAAGAAGAAGCAATATTAATAATCTTTCCACCGTTTTCTTTTAAATCTGGTAAAACTGCTCGAATCGTTCGAATGTAGCTCAACAAATTTAAATGAAAAGCATTTTCCCAATCTTCATCTGAAAAATCTTCAAAAGAACCAGAAGGTGGCCCCCCAGCATTATTAATCAAAATATCGATTTTGCCAAAAGTTTTGTGTGTTTCTTCTACGAGTTGTTGAATGTCTTCGTTTTTAGTAATATCAGTGGGATAAAAGGCAACCTTTCCTTTTCCAATGGCTGTCAATTCTTTTTGAACCATTTGTAGTTTTTCATAATTTCGACTAGCTATCATGACATTGGTTCCTTCTTTTACTAATTCTGCTGCTATTGCTTTGCCTAATCCTTGACTAGATGCCAACACTAATGCTGTTTTCCCTACCAAATTTAAATCCACTACTACCCCTCCTATTCTTTCATTTATCGTTTGTGCACTCTTATGTCATTTTTTCATATTCCAGCAAAAAAGTAAACTCTTACCTTCTTGTCTCTTTCGCATATCTTTCGCTTTTATCAAATAATTATGCTATAATTTTGTCATTTAAGAAAACGTTTTTATACAATAGTCCTCTATCTTCGTTTAATAACCTCAAAGTTTCCTATCTCTTATCTTTTTCCTTGAAAGGACTGTTTGCTTATGCCAACTGCTATTGAATTACAGCCTTTTATTCCCATTATTTTAGGAGGCAATCTAGGTGCCTATAGCACAGCAAGATCATTTTATGAAGCTTATAAGACAACTTCTCTTATTTTATGTACGATGATTACTGGACCTATAGATCATTCTATCTTTATTGACCCTATAGTTGAGCCTAACATGATGCAACCAGAAGTACTAGTTAAATTGTTAAACGATATTGAAGACCGCTACCCCAACACAAAAAAAATCATTCTGGCCAGCACAGACAATTACGTTGAATTGATCATCAATCATAAAACTCTATTTCCTATTAGTTGGGTCATTCCTTATGTGGATAAAGAACTTTTTTATCCCGCAACAAATAAAGCAAGCTTTTATAAAATTTGTGAACAAGAAGGAGTTCCTTACCCTAAGACCTTAGTAATAACTGATTATGAAGCACAATTGCCATTTGACTTTCCAATTATCATAAAACCTACTGATAGTATGAAATACCATTCAATCGACTTCCCAGGTAAAGAAAAGGTTTATATTTGTAAAAATCAAGAGACTTACAAAAAAATCATCCAAAACATGAAAGATAGTGGATACGATGATGAAATTATCTTGCAAGAGTATATTGCAGGAGATGATTCCTTTGTCGGAGTTGCTACAGTCTATTCTTCTCATAGCACAGGTGAAGTGAAAGTTGTTTCGTTTGGTCAAACTCTACTTGAAGACCACACTCCATCAGCTATTGGAAATCACCTTTCTATTTTAACAAAAAATGACGATCAAATTGTTCGAGATGTAAAAAAACTGGTCAAAGCTACCGGATGGACTGGTTTTTCTAATTATGATGTCAAATACGATTCGCGTGATCAAACGTATAAATTTTTCGAACTAAACGCCCGGCTTGGACGCAGCAATTATTATGTGACTGCTGCAGGGAAAAATACTGCTACTTATTATGTGAAAGATTTTATTGAAAATTGTCCAATTGAATATTCCGTAGCAGATAAACAAATTTTATACTCGACCGTCCCAAAAAAATTATTACTAGATAACATTCAATCAAAAGAACTAAAAAAAATCGTCAACCAATTGTATAAATCCAAAGAAGTTTACCATCCTTTAGCTAGTCAAGAAGAATCCAATATGAAACGAAAACTGTATGTAACTATTGCTACATTAAATTATTTCAAGAAGTTTAAAGCTTACCCTCAACCTCCTCAACTTTATGATCCTATCTAATAACAGAAAGGTCGTCTTAGTCATGAAGAATTTCTTTGCTATTTTAGGCGGCATGGGTACATTGGCCACCACTAATTTCTTAGTCGAATTAAACAAAAGACACACCCCTACGAAGGATCAAGATTTTTTTAATTATCTGTTGTTCAATCACGCTGAAATTCCTGATCGAACATCGTATATTCTTGACAATTCAGCCCCTAGTCCCTTACCCGCATTATTAGCAGATATTGAGCAACTAAATGTCTTAAAACCTGACTTTATTGTTATGCCCTGTAACACTGCCCATTATTTTATTAATGATTTGATAGATGCAACCTCTATTCCTATCATCAACATGATAAAAGAAACAGTAGCTACGATCCCTTCTAATACTACAAAAAAAATTGGATTAGCTGTGACTCAAGGAACACTAGAAAGTCAACTATACGAACGTGAACTTCTCTTTAATGGGTATGAGGTTATCTTGCCCGATACTACATTGCAACATAAGATCAATGAATTAATTTATACTTATATAAAAGAGCAAGCTATCATCAATCTCTTACTCTATGAAGAAATTCTTGAAGAATTTCAGCAGTTGGGAAGCGATATTACACTGCTTGGATGCACCGAACTCTCCTTAGTTAATAGCCATGACCCATTAAAAAAATTCCCAGTCATTGATGCTGAAAAAATCCTCTTAGAACGAACTTATCAACTTGCCCAACAATTAAAAATGAGAGTTTAAAAAAACAAGATCTCTCATATGAGATCTTGTTTTTTTAATGGTTTATTTAATCAATTCGTAGATTGCTTCTGCGTAGATACTCATTGCATTCATCAAGTCATCAATAGCCATAAATTCATTGGCTTGGTGCATTGTATCAATACTGTTAGGGAACATTGCTCCATAAGCTACACCACGCTCTAACAAGCGTCCATATGTTCCGCCACCAATTGTTTGTTCATGAGCTTCTAGACCAGTTTGTCTTTGATAAACATCTAGCAATGTTTTCACTAATGGATCTTCAGCAGATACATAATGCGGCATTTGTTCTTTGCCTCGGCTAAGCGTTACTCCGAATTCTGCAAGCTTACTTTCCATTTTGATTTCGATTCCTTCAGGTGTTACACCTTTAGGGAAGCGCAGATTCACTGCAATTACTCCACCATCTTCAGGTGTGAACGTAAATACACCAGAATTCATTGTAAGATCTCCCATAACATCATCGATATAGTTCAATCCTAATTTTTCAG
The DNA here is from genome assembly GCF_040274425.1 of Carnobacterium sp. Lineage (NCBI taxonomy): Bacteria > Bacillati > Bacillota > Bacilli > Lactobacillales > Carnobacteriaceae > Carnobacterium > Carnobacterium sp. The sequence continues at coordinate 9,416 of NZ_JBEMBC010000023.1, read as the reverse complement.
CTTTTGTATCTTCGTGTAAATATTCCGTTGTTAGTTGTAAGAAGTTTTTAGCATCTCCACCAAATGAATAGCGGTTTAAGAACGTAGCTAGATAAGTTCCAGCATTAACACCTAGATGCGGTGCCATACCATGAGCCGCTTTTCCTCCTACTTCAATCGTAACTTGATTACCAACTACTTTTATCGTTCCAGTAATTGGAGAAACTTCAACAAAATCATAAAAGTCTTTTTCAATTTGTTCAACTTCTGCAGTTGTAAAAATAGCAGTAGCATCTTGTGGTACCATATTTTCACGCAAACCAGCATCAAAACTGATCAGCTCATTTTTTCCGCCTTTATTGTCGCCTTTTGTGTTTACATAGACAGTCAAGATTCCTTTTTCACCGTTAATGATAGGAAATTCTGCATCTGGTGAAAAACCAAAGTCTGGAATCGGTTCATGAGCTAAGTAATGATCCATACACATCCAGCCGCTTTCTTCATCTGTCCCAATAATAAAGCGAATTTTTTTAGATACTGGAAGTTCTAAATCTTTAATCATTTTCAATGCATAATAAGCAGCCACACCAGGCCCTTTATCGTCACTAGATCCACGAGCATAGATACGGTTATCTTTGATTAAAGGACTGAATGGGTCAGTTTCCCACCCTGTTCCAACTGGGACTACATCCACGTGAGCAAAAACACCCATTGTTTCGTCTCCATCACCGTATTCAATATGTCCAGCTAAGTTTCCCACGTTTTTAGTAACAAAACCGTCTCTTTCTCCTAAAGCCAAGAATGTTTCCAACGCTTTTTTCGGTCCTGGCCCTACTGGTGCATCAGCTGTAGCTTTTGTATCATCGCGGACGCTGTCAACTTTAAGTAATTCTATTAAGTCTGCTAAAAAATCTTCTTTCCGATCAGCAGCTTCTTTTTTCCAATCAATTGCCATTTATACAACACTCCTTATTATTTTATCAACACATCTATCATATCACTTTTCGTTTCTAAGACCAACGACTAGTCCTAATTTTTATTCCACTATCACTACAAAGAAAGATTCGTGCAAAAAATACCTATTCGTTCTATAATCAATTGGAACATACTACAAATTATTTGTCGTTAATGGAGGGTCTTAAGTGAAAGAAATAAATAGAGAAACAATTCAAGGCATGATTCCAAAAAGAAGTAAAGATAGCTATAAAGCTGATTATGGGCGTGTACTTGTGATAGGCGGAAATGAAGATATGGGTGGGGCAATCATCCTCACAGCGAGCGCTGCTGTCTATAGCGGTGCTGGATTAGTCACAGTTGCCACAGCTAAAGTGAACCATGTTGCTTTACACGCTCGACTTCCCGAAGCGATGGTGATTGACATGTATAATGAAGATCGTTTGCTTAAACACTTGTCGACAGCTACAGTAATCGTCATTGGACCTGGACTGGGTCTCTCTGCTGAGTCACTAGCTCTTTTAAAGTCTGTTTTAGAGGCTGTCACAAAAGAACAGCGGTTGATTATTGACGGCAGCGCCATCACTTTAATGTCTAAAAATAATTTGAAAACACCTGTAGCTAAAACAACATACACGCCTCATTTAGGAGAATGGCAAAAACTCTCTCGCTTAAAACCTGCTGAGCAAAATGAGACTTTAAATATCCAAGCCAGAAAAGAACTAAAAGCAAACGTAGTTTTGAAACAATCTCGAACTGAAATTTATTTTTTAGATGAAGCTTGGAAAAATAGTGTTGGAAATCCTGCAATGGCAACTGGAGGCATGGGAGATACATTAGCCGGTATGATAGCAGGTTGTAGTGCTCAATTTAAAAATTATCGTTTTGCGATCATTACCGCTGTTTTTCTACACAGTAAACTTGGAGATGATTTAGCTAAAAAACAATATGTTGTGCTTCCTTCACAAATCATCGAGTCTATTCCTTTTGCAATGAAAGAATTTTCCACGAAATTTATTTTTTAAGAGTGTTGATCAATCTAGTTGATTCCTCGCTGAATAGGTATTTTCTTCATTCTTTTTATTATGATTGGTTAGCCTTACCTTATTAATTGTATTCTCATTTCTTTACAAGTATACTCACTATAACGAAATACCAATTAAATCATTTATAGGAGAAAGAGGAGTGGTGTATATGGTGAAAAGCGTTATCGGAAGTTACTCATCTGAATCAGCAGCATTGCAAAAAGTCGATCAGCTCTTATCTGAAGGAAGCTTAAAGGAGTCTATTACGCTTGTGACAAATGCTAAAATTGGCCAATCAATTCGCAATCAAACCGATATAGGTGTATTTATTCAGCCTTCTAAATCAACTACTGAAAACTCATTAGGAGATAGAATAAAAGCTGTCTTCTCTTCAGGTTCTGATGATGATACAAAACTTTATTCATTGAAGCATCGTGAAGATAGTTTTGCGGATTATAAAGATGCTATTGAGCAAGGTGATATTGTTGTTCTTCTAGATGATGACGCTTCTCTTGCCGGTAGCAGCATCACGCCTTATCCTATGGATACAGATACTATGGAAGAAGATGCAGCAGGTATTTACCCAACGGATGTCTACCTTGAAGATGATCCTTCCGATTTAGCCCGAGGTGAACGTCAACCGAGGTCCATTAGAAACCAACTTTTAGAATTTGATTATGATGAAACTGACTTAGATCCCGGCATCAATACGGATGGCGACTTAGAAATTGAAGATGATTTTCCGCCTACAGAGTCACCAGATAGATCTGATTTTTATTGACGAATTAAAAAAAGAGGAAGTTGAGATAAAACCTCAGCTTCCTTTTTTTGTTTATGTTTATGCATCAATTAATGACTCTAATTCTTCTTTTGTTAGTGGTCTATATTTGCCTAGCTCTACTGTTTCATCTAGCTGTAGCTTTCCCATAGACAAGCGTTTCAAGTAATTAACCGATTTATCTACTGCTTCAAACATACGTTTTACTTGATGAAATTTCCCTTCATGTATCGTGACTTGAATAAGAGTTTGTTCTTTTTCAAGATCTGTAGATAGGATCTCTAACTTAGCTGATTGACAGATAAACCCATCATTCAGCGTTATGCCATCTTTAAAAGCTTGAATGTCTTGTTCATTCACTAGGCCTTCTATAATTGCTTCATAACATTTATCAACATGTTTTTTTGGTGAAAGTAAGTTATGCGCTAACGTTCCATCATTAGTTAATAGCAATAATCCTTCTGTATCTTTATCTAATCTTCCTACAGGAAAAGGATCAAACACTTGATCTTGTGGCTGTAGCAAATCAATCACTGTTTCATGTAAATTATCTGTTGTTGCGCTGACAACTCCTTGAGGTTTATGCATCATGAAGTATACAAATTCTTGGTAATGAACAGCTTCTCCTGAAACAACAATAACATCTTTATCTGGATCCACTTGTGTTTTACCATCTTTCTCAATGGTTCCATTTACAGTTACTTCTTTTGATTTCAATACAGTTTTCACTGTTTTTCTTGTTCCAAATCCCATATTGGCTAGTAATTTATCTAATCGCATTTACGCTCCTCCAATTTCATATGATTCAAGTAAAAGAACTAGTTGAAGCCTTTTGGGTTCCAACTAGTTCCTATTATTTAATGTGTAGCTTGGTTCTCATATTCGCAACACGAGCTCCTAATAAACGATCCGCTAAACGGGTTTTTAAAGAGGCATACATGTAAACAAGTCCACCAAATCCAGCTGATATGGCTATTACAAAAAGTGCACTAGTCCTATTTTTTGGATCAATCACTAAGTAAAGAACTTCTTTAACTGCAAAAGTGACAACAGCCATCGCTAAAGTAATGATCAGCATCAATAAAATACGTCTTAAAATCAATCCGATATCAAAACGAGTAACCTTGTACATCTTTCTTAGCATCAATAAGACTGTAACACCAAAGCCAAATATATTAGAAAAGAACATTCCATTCGTACCAGCTAATGCCAGCATTGGATATTGCATCGCTAATTTTACAACTAACCCAACAACAAGAGCCCAAAGTGCGGGTCTTGTTTGATTTGCAGCTTGCATAGTTGATCCCATAAGGACAAACAACCCTAAAAATAAACTCATAAAAGAAGCAACTTGTAATACTGTAGTGCCAAAATCACTATGTCCATAGAAAACTGTGTATAAAGGTTCAGCTACTATCATCATTCCAATGGAAGCAGGCAACATGATAAAGAAAAACAACTGTAAGCTATCACTAATTTGACGAGCGATTTTTTTCAAATCATTTTTAGCTATCAACTCAGAAATCAGAGGCACAGAGGTAATGGCCATTGATCCTCCAAAGGAAATGACGATCATAATTAACTTATTGACATTACCGGAAGCCACTCCGTAATTATTTACAATTTGTTTTGGCGATAATTCAGAAATAGACGTCATAATTTGTTGGAAAGTAAATTGATCAATCATTTGAAAAAGAGTAATACCTGAACCAATAATTATGAACGGAACAGCTGTACGGATAATCGATTTAAAAATTTCGGTTGTAGAAATAGAAACTTTATTCAAACTCTGAGCTGCTCTTTCATCCAACTCTGGCTTTTTACGCCAGATAATGTAAAACAAGTACCCAATACTAAATACAGCTCCGATAACGGCTGCAAAAGTGGAAGCTGCCACAGCATTTACTACTGAACCATTCCATACTTGACGAATCAAGTAAACAGCAGCAAGCATAAAAATAACACGCGCTAATTGTTCAATAAATTGTGAAATAGCTGAATACTTCATTACGTGATGCCCTTGGATGTACCCACGTGTCACACTCATACAAGGAATAATCAACAATGCCCAGCTTAGCGAGCGGATAACTTGTGTTGCATTATCAACAGATATATTTGGGCTACTTGCTGCTATAAATGGTGCCGCAACATACATGATCAATGCTGACACAACACCTGTAACTGCCATGATTTGCAATCCTTTTTTGTAAATATTCCGACTTATTTCATATTCATTCAAGCTATTATAGTAAGCAACTTGTTTAGCAATTGCCGATGGAACACCAGCTGTTGCAATGTTTAAAAATAATGCATAAGGCGTATACCCAATCGTATAAAGAGCATTCGCAGATTCTGCTATATCTTGATTTCCCATCCAAGCCATCCAAGGAATAATGTAGAGAGCTCCTAATAATCTGGATAAAATACTTCCACCTGTCATCCAAGCTGATCCATTAATCATTTTATCTTTAGAACTTAATTCTTTAATTGGTTGTTCAATTTTATTATCACTGACTGTGTCTTTTGACATGACTCAAAAACCTACTCTCATCCTTTTGTATATCAAGCTCTATTTTACTTCTTAAGTAAGTGGGTTGCAATGCTTAATGAACCTCTAGAACATAACTTTAAAGAAAAATTAAAGTCTGTTCAGATCAGATAAGTAAAAAAGAGACAAGACCAAAGTCTCATCTCCTTTCCTATACGTATAATAACACTAGAATGTCTGCCATAAAAAATAGTTAGTTTGCTACAATATTTACCAATCTTCCAGGAACAACAATAACTTTACGGATTGTTTTTCCTTCAATCGCATCTTTGATCTTTTCATTGCTCATAGCTAATGTTTCTAAATCTTCTTTAGAAATTTCTTTTGAAGCTTGAGCTTTTGCTTTTAACTTTCCATTTACTTGGAAAACAACTTCAATTTCATCTTCAACTAAGAATTTTTCATCAAACGTTGGCCAAGCAACGTAAGAAATACTTTCACCACTATGAGTCAAATTAGCCCATAGCTCTTCTCCCATATGCGGAGCAATCGGTGCCAGCAATTGAACAAAAGCTTTGATGTAATCTACTGGTAAAGCCGTTGCTTTATATGCTTCATTAACAAAAACCATCATTTGAGAAATAGCCGTGTTGAAGCGTAAATGTTCAAAATCTTCCGTTACTTTTTTGACAGTCTGATGATAAACTACATCTAAAGATCCATCATTGAATGTCGTGATGCGGTCACGAACCTTACCGTCTTCATCCATGATCAAACGCCATACGCGATCTAGGAATTTACGACTTCCTTCAAGTCCATTTTCACTCCAAGCAATCGAAGCATCTAATGGTCCCATAAACATTTCATACATACGCAATGTGTCTGCCCCAAATTTTTCGACAACATCATCAGGGTTTACAACATTTCCTTTTGACTTAGACATTTTTTCATTGTTTCCACCTAATATCATTCCTTGGTTGTATAACTTTTGGAATGGTTCTTTCGTTGGAACTACGCCGATATCGTAAAGGAATTTATGCCAGAAACGTGCATACAATAAGTGCAATACCGCATGCTCAGCTCCACCAATATAAATATCAACTGGAAGCCACTGTTTCAATTTCTCAGGATCAGCCAACATTTCCTTATTTTTAGGATCGATGAAACGCAAGAAGTACCATGAACTTCCAGCCCATTGCGGCATTGTATTTGTATCGCGGCGGCCTTTCATTCCTGTTTTAGGGTCTACTACATTTACCCATTCAGTAATGTTTGCTAATGGAGATTCTCCTGTTCCACTTGGCTTGATTTCATCTGTTTTAGGCAATATCAATGGCAATTCAGATTCAGGCAATGTTGTTGATGTGCCATCTTCCCAATGTATAACGGGAATAGGTTCACCCCAATAACGTTGACGAGCAAATAGCCAGTCACGCAAACGATAAGTCGTTTCTTTTTTTCCAACACCCTTTTCTTCTAGCCATTCATTCATTTTATCGATAGCTTCTTCTTTGCCAAGACCATCCAAAAAGCCAGAATTGATGTGCGGACCATCTTCTGTAAATGCAGCATTGGCTACATCTCCACCTTCAAGTACTGGGATGATTTCCAGTCCAAACGCTTTAGCAAATTCGTAATCGCGTTCATCATGTGCTGGAACTGCCATAATCGCACCTGTTCCATATGAAGCCAAGACATAATCTGCAATCCAAATCGGGATTTCTTTCCCATTTACTGGATTAACTGCATAGGCACCTGTAAACACTCCTGTTTTGTCTTTGTTTAAGTCTGTACGATCTAAATCGCTTTTCAAGCTAACTTTTTCAATATAGGCGTTAACTTCTGCTTCTTGTTCCGGAGTAGTAATTTGTTTAACTAAATCCAACTCTGGAGCCATTACACTGTATGTTGCTCCAAATAATGTATCAGGGCGCGTCGTAAAGACAGTAAACTTATGATCCGTTCCTTTAACTTTAAAGTCAACATTTGCTCCAATCGATTTTCCAATCCAATTGCGTTGCATATCTTTGATACTTTCAGGCCAATCCACTAACTCTAGATCATCCAACAATCGATCAGCGTAAACTGTAATTTTCAGCATCCATTGTTTCATTGGTTTACGGTAAACTGGATGTCCTCCACGTTCACTTTTTCCATCGATCACTTCTTCATTAGCCAGTACAGTTCCTAAAGCCGGACACCAGTTAACAGCTACCTCTGCTTCATAAGCTAAACCTTTTTCATACAATTTAGTAAAAATCCATTGCGTCCATTTGTAATAGTCAGGATCTGTTGTATTTATCTCTCGCTCCCAATCATAGCTGAATCCCAATGAGTTGATTTGACGACGGAACGTTTCGATATTGTGAGCTGTAAATTCAGCTGGGTCATTTCCAGTATCCAAAGCATATTGCTCAGCCGGAAGCCCAAATGCATCCCATCCCATTGGGTGCAATACATTAAATCCTTGAGCTCGTTTCATACGAGAAAGAATATCGGTCGCAGTATACCCTTCTGGATGCCCTACGTGTAATCCTTGTCCTGATGGGTAAGGAAACATATCTAATGCATAGAAATTTTTCTTCTCAGCATCTTCTGTTGTACGGAATGTATTATTAGATGCCCAATATTTTTGCCATTTTTTTTCAATCGTTTTATGATTAAAACTCATATTTATCCCTCTTTCATCTCTTTTTAAAAACAAAAAATCGTCCTATGAATGCAGATTACTATCTGTACTCATAGGACGACTAAACAATTGATTATCGTGGTACCACCTATGTTTTCTACAATCATTTTCTAGCTAACAGAATGATTGCAGACTCCTCATACCCTTAACGCAGGTGCTACGGCTTTGTCTACTCTAATTTCAACAAAGCAACTCTAAAGGCGAGTTCGAAAGTCTTTTTTATGCATTTCCACCATCCATGCACTCTCTCAAAAAAAATCGTTTCTACTATTCCTTTTCACTGTTTTTTTCTATTGAATTCATTTTAACAAAAATTTGCTCTTGGAGCAATAAGAAAAGCAAGCTGTCCCGTTCAACATCTGCTAGAAGATTTTAATTTAAGTAAAACTTTTCAATTTTACTGCTGTTCCACTACAAGTCACCATAATCATTCCATTATCTGATCCCAAGGTTTCATAATCCATTTTCACGCCAACAATAGCATCTGCCCCAAACCCTTCAGCTCTGAACTCCATTTCTTCTAAAGCTTTGCTACGAGCTTCTAACAGTTCATTCTCGTACCCTTGAGCACGTCCACCAAACATATTGCGCAGCCCAGCGCCCATATCTTTAATTAGGTTAATACCAGAAATAACTTCTCCAAATACAATTCCTTCATAAGATGAAATTTCAAAACCTTCAATTACTGTTGTCGTAGTAACAATCATTGTTTTCACTCCTTTTTATTTATCATGCAACTCGATTTCACTGATGAGATAAAATTTTATTGGAAAACAGAAACGGAGACCCAACTTTTGTTGAGTCCCCGTTATCATTATTTGATAATCAAAGATTGATCAACAAATATAACATCTGATTTTAAATAGTTCGCTGTTTTTAAATCTGAAATAGACATACCATATTTTTGAGCAATATCCCATAGAGTGTCGCCACTTACAACTTTATGCGTTCTTGATGTAGTTGGTTTAGTTATCACGGTAGAACTAGAAGCTGTACCATTATTTACTACCAATGCTTGACCAATACTGATTGCATCCGTTGATAAGTTGTTCCATGATTTCAGGTTCGCAACAGTTACACCGTATTTTGAACTAATTGCAGTCAACGTGTCACCTGATTTTACCGAATATGATGTGTTGCTTGTGTTTCCGGTACTTGGTGCTGGTGTTGTCGTTGTTGTACCGCCTTTGATTGTTAAGGCTTGATTCACATATATCGCATCTGTTTTTAAGTTGTTCCATGATTTCAAGTTCGCAACAGTTACACCGTATTTTGAACTAATCCCAGTCAATGTGTCACCTGATTTTACAGTGTATGACGAGCTGCTCGTATTTCCAGTGCTTGGCGTTGTTGTCGTCGTTCCGCCTGATGTTGAGCCACCTTTGATCGTCAACGCTTGGTTCACGTAAATTGTATCTGATTTTAGGTTGTTCCATGATTTCAAGTTCGCAACAGTTACACCGTATTTTGAACTAATCCCAGTCAATGTGTCACCTGATTTTA
>NZ_JBEMBC010000022.1:0-36360 GCF_040274425.1 Carnobacterium sp. | reverse complement strand
GCGGAATTGGCAGACGCACTAGATTTAGGATCTAGCGTCGAGAGACGTGGGGGTTCAAGTCCCTTCACCCGCATGTTCGCGGAAGTAGTTCAGTGGTAGAACATCACCTTGCCAAGGTGGGGGTCGCGGGTTCGAATCCCGTCTTTCGCTTACTAGTTCAACTAGTGAGGTCATTCGCAAGAATGAAAATACTGTTCTAAAGCCGGGGTGGCGGAACAGGTAGACGCACAGGACTTAAAATCCTGCGGTGAGTGATCACCGTGCCGGTTCGATTCCGGCCCTCGGCACCATTTGCACCCATAGCTCAATTGGATAGAGTACTTGACTACGAATCAAGGGGTTAGAGGTTCAAGTCCTCTTGGGTGCATTTCTTTAAAAAAGAATAAACTCAGTAACGGGAAGTAGCTCAGCTTGGTAGAGCACTTGGTTTGGGACCAAGGGGTCGCAGGTTCGAATCCTGTCTTCCCGATAAATAATTTAAAAAGATAATTTCTCTTGATTTAGAGGAATTATCTTTTTTTGTTTATTTTCTAGGTGAGTATGATCGCACGTAAAGGAAATTTACAGGCTGAATTAGAAGAAAGTAAGTAGAGATGCTTTTCAAATCTTCTTATTTCTCGTATAATGAAAGTCAGTATTAGTCAAGAATGCTCCAGGGGTTTACTGGAAGCATCCTCCACTATTAATTTAATTTGCTTTTAGCAATTTTAAAGGTAAGCTAAATAATACGTCTAGTGTTAGGACTAAAAGAAAAGGAGTGTTACTAAAAAAACACCATTGCAATGTAGAGCAATTAGAGATAAGATCTTTACCATACATTAAAATGTTTTAGTAACAAGTACCCCATGCACAATCAAAATATGTCGGATATCATTGAAGCTTATTTAAAAAAAGTTTTAGGTCAAGATGAACAAGTCGAAATTAGGCGTAGTGAAATGGCAGATCGATTTAATTGTGTTCCTTCTCAAATAAATTATGTGATAAATACTCGCTTTACTGTACAACAAGGCTATTTGGTTGAAAGTAAACGTGGTGGTGGCGGGTATATACGAATCATTAAAGTGAAATTGTTAGATGAAGCTGAAATGTTGGATATGATGATCGATATTATTGGGAAAAAGATTTCTCAAAAGAATGCTTATTCTATTATAGAGAGATTATTTGAATCTGAGATGTTGACTAAACGAGAGGCAAACATCATGTTAGCAGTAATGGAAAAATCACTTCTCAATTCTAGCGGAGCAGATGAAAATGAGTTAAGAGCTAAATTATTAGTAGCTTTTTTAAACAATTTAAAATATGAGTAAAGTATAAAACGGAGGCGAAATGAATGGATGAATTATTTTCTGAAAAAGCAAGAATGGTTTTGATCATGGCGCAAGAAGAAGCAAAAGGATTTCGTCACCATTCTGTAGGAACTGAGCATATTCTTTTAGGGTTAATTATGGAACAAGATGGTATTGCAGGAAAAACGTTAAGACAATTTTCTGTTACTGAAATGGATATTCGTGAAGAAATTGAACACTTTACAGGTTATGGTACTATGAAGTACCTTTCTAAAAATGCGATCCTTCCTTATTCGCCAAGAGCCAAACAAGCTATTACGTTTGCAACAGATGAAGCAAGACGTATGGGGTCAGCACTTGTTGGTACAGAACATTTATTGTTAGGATTATTGCGTGAAGAAGACATTTTATCTTCTAAGATTTTAAACAACTTAGACATTAATTTAAATAAAGCTCGTCAAATCGTATTGAAAAAAATCGGTTTGAGTGATGTAACGAATGGTAAAGGAAGAAAAGCCAAGCCTGCTGCTAAACAAGTTGCCGGCACGCCTACATTGGACTCATTAGCTCGTGATCTAACCGCAGTCGCAAGAGAAGGAAAGCTGGATCCAGTTGTTGGTCGTCACAAAGAAATTCAACGTATTATTCAAGTTTTAAGTCGTAGAACAAAAAACAATCCAGTTTTGGTTGGGGAGCCTGGTGTTGGTAAAACAGCTATTGCAGAAGGTTTAGCACAAAAAATTATTGACGGAGAAGTTCCAGCCGCATTAGCCAATAAACGATTAATGATGCTAGATATGGGTTCATTGGTAGCAGGTACAAAATATCGTGGTGAATTTGAAGAACGAATGAAAAAAGTGATTGATGAGATTTATCAAGATGGCGAAGTGGTCTTATTTATAGATGAGTTGCATACTTTAATTGGTGCTGGTGGAGCAGAAGGTGCAATTGATGCATCTAACATCTTAAAACCTGCATTAGCACGTGGCGAGTTGCAAACGATTGGAGCAACAACTTTAGATGAATACCAAAAATATATTGAAAAAGATGCTGCTTTAGAAAGACGATTTGCGCCCATTCATGTGGATGCTCCTTCAGAAGAAGAAGCTGAAGAGATACTGTTAGGATTGCGTTCTCGTTATGAAGAACACCATGGTGTTGAAATTACAGATGAAGCAGTACATGCTGCTGTTAAGTACTCATCACGTTATATTACGTCAAGACAGCTACCAGATAAAGCCATTGATTTGATAGACGAATCAGCTTCTAAAGTACGATTGGATGTTTCGAGTAAACCTTCACCAGTTGCAGCTGCGGTTACAGATTTAGAAGGTTTAATACAAGAAAAAGAAGAAGCTATTCAATTGCAAGATTTTGAAAAAGCAGCAAAAATTCGTTCAAAAGAAATGAAGCAACGCAAAAAGATCGAAAATTTAATTCAAAAACAAGAAGGAAAAGCTGCTTCAAATTCTCTACAAGTAACGGAAAGAGATATTGCTGAAGTTGTCGCTTTATGGACAGGTATTCCAATTCAACAAATGGAACAAAAAGAATCAGACCGTTTGATGAATTTAGAGAAAGTGTTGCACAAACGTGTAATTGGACAAGAGCAAGCTGTGGGTTCAGTTTCTAGAGCGATCAGACGATCTAGAAGTGGATTGAAAGATCCTAACCGCCCTATTGGTTCATTTATGTTCTTAGGTCCTACAGGTGTCGGAAAAACGGAATTAGCTAAGGCGCTTGCGGAAGCTATGTTTGGTAGTGAAGAAGCTCTAGTTCGAGTAGATATGTCTGAGTTCATGGAAAAATATAGCACGAGTCGTTTAATTGGTTCACCTCCCGGATATGTTGGTTATGATGAAGGTGGTCAATTAACTGAAAAAATTCGTCAAAAACCCTATTCAGTTATTCTATTTGATGAAGTAGAAAAAGCTCATCCAGACGTATTTAATATATTATTACAAGTCTTAGATGATGGTCACTTAACAGATGCCAAAGGCCGAAAAGTTGATTTCAAGAACACAGTGATGATCATGACATCTAACTTAGGTGCAACAGCATTAAGAGAAGAAAAAGCTGTTGGATTTGGTACAGCAAATACTAAAAAAGATCATTCAGCAATGGAAAAACGAATCATGGAAGAATTGAAGAAAACGTTCAAACCTGAGTTTATCAATCGGATTGATGATTCGATTGTTTTCCATTCTCTGGAAAAAGAAGAGTTAACTCAAATTGTTAAATTAATGGCACACACCATTATCAAACGATTGAAAGATATGGATATTGAAGTCAAAATCACTCAAGCGGCTATTGATGTGATTGCTAAAGCTGGTTATGATCCTGAATATGGAGCACGCCCAATTCGTCGTGCACTTCAGAAAGAAGTGGAAGATCGATTAAGTGAAGAGTTATTGAGTGGCCGAGTTAAAATCGGTGATCAGGTCACAATCGGTGCTTCAAAAGGAACCATTCGAATTACAGTAAAAGATCTTAAAAAAGTAAACGAAAAATCGTTAGCTACATCTGAGAACGTATAATTCGACTGTTTATAAGAAAAGTAAAACATCTACTATCTTTTAAGGATAGTAGATGTTTTTATTCGTGTTTTGATTTTCTTTCTGCTATGATAAAAATAAAGAAATGACGAAAGGAAAGTGGCTATTCATGAAAAATTCAACTAAAGCTTTATTAATAGGAGTTGGAACAGTATTTGCAGTGGGAGCAATTGTTGTTTCTTCTTCAAACATGGCAATGGAAAAAATCGAATCTAAAATCAATCGTAAAAGAGCAAGATACTTTGTAAAAGAAAAATTAAAAGGAAACGAAAAAGCAATGACTGTTGTAGATGACTTATCGGATATGGAAGTAGCGAACTTATTGAGTGTCGTGGACAAAGTTTCAGATTTAAGAGGTAGCGTAAGCTCTTATGGAGACCATTTCAAAGACACGACTAGTGATTTTAGAGATGCTTTCATGGAAAAAAAACATGATTGGAAACATGAACTTAAACATCACAAAAAAGACTTAAAACATAAATTTAAAAAATAAAATAATAGTTGTTCATAAAAAAGAATACTCTTGCGTTAAGTGATCACTTAACGCAAGAGTATTCTTTTTAAATTGTTAATAAGTAACAAAGAAGTAGATCATTTCTATTTTTTAATGAAAGACCTGATTCTTCATAGAAACGATCTAACCGGTATTGCAAAGTATTTCGGTGGATAAAAAGATATTTTGCTGCCAAGCTGATATTTCCTTGATTTAACCATATTGCTGTAATCAATTCTTTAGTTTCAGGATGTGAAGCCAAGTCTTTTTTTAAGTATTGGATAATAGGACTTTTTGAGAGAGCATCTGAAGCATAATAACTAAGTGCGACATCAGGTAACGAAAAGACTTGTTTGTTTCTTTTGAGTTGATTAAAAAAGATAGCTTGTTCTTCTTTAAAAAAATGTTTGAAGTCTAGAGAAATGGGCCAATGTTGACCAATATAGCCGCTAGTTTTAGTAGAAAAATCATCATCTAAGGTTTGTAAGATTCCAATCGTTTCGTCTTGGGCAATCGAATAATCTGAATAGCGGTGGATCAATAGTCCATAGTGGTCATTGATAAAGAAAGCCTCTTGTACATCTTTAAAGAAGCTTTTAAAAGAACTTAGCCATAGTTTCTTATCAAATCGTGCGTCTTTTTTATCAATATCAAATTGAATGATTCGATAAACTCCAGTTTCAATAGGCAAGTGTGGCTGATCTTCTAATAAAAAATCAGACCATTTGGATTGTGGATTACCTGTATTTTGAGCAGAAACAGTTTTGTTAAAGACAAGATAAAGTAATTTTATTTCTGAAGAGGTCAAGTGTTTTTTGTCAAAGTGGATCCATTGATTGTTGTAAGGAAACGTTAAATAATTCTGATCATTTTTTGTGTCATCAGTTAAAAAGGCAGACGGGTAAATAGATTTAAACTGATTAAAATTCATAAAAGCACTCCTTTAAATGAAAACCATTACATTTTGTCTATAATGCTATTCTATCATTTTTTTCATAAGTTTGTAGATAAATTATGCTATGATAAAGAAAAGAACAGACGAAGGAATGGGAAGATGTTAACCACAGAAGATAAAACGTATTTTATGCAAGAAGCGATTAAAGAAGCTCATAAAGCCAAAGAAAAATTAGAAGTTCCCATTGGTGCAATCGTTGTATTAAATGGAAAAATTATTGGTCGCGGACATAATAGAAGAGAAGAAACGAATGATGCAACGACACATGCTGAAATGTTAGCTATTCAAGAAGCCAACCGTAATTTAGGTAATTGGCGATTAGAAGAAGCTCAGTTATTTGTGACATTGGAACCTTGTCCTATGTGTAGTGGCGCAATGATCTTGTCTCGTGTAAAAGAGCTTTATTATGGAGCTAGTGATCCTAAAGGCGGGACAGCGGGTACATTGATGAATTTATTGACGGATGAACGGTTTAATCATCAAGTTCAAATTGAGGCAGGACTTTTAGAACAAGAATGTGGCGAATTATTAAGCAATTTTTTCCGAGAATTAAGAAAGCGTAAAAAAGAAGAAAAATTACAAAGAAAAGCTGAACAGCTCAAAAAAGACGACAACCAAGTATAATACGAGGTTGCCGTCTATTTTTTTTGCCGAATTAGTTGCTTTATTGCTGCATCATATCTTGATCTTTTGTAATGACAGCTTGAGTCGCTTTAGTGATAGAAGATATAAAACCGGTATCTTCTAAAGTTAGAATCCCTTCAACGGTTGTTCCTCCGGGAGAAGAAACTTGGTCAATCAAATTCCATGGTGTTTCTTTGCTGTCTAGTACCAATTTTCCACTTCCAAGAACAGCTTGAGCAGCAATTTTGGTTGCTACGTCTTTTCGCATCCCGTTTTTCACAGCAGCTCTTGCTAACGAATCGATAAATAAAAAGACAAATGCCGGAGAACTCCCAGCAATCGCTGTGAAGGTACTAAAGTCTTTTTCGGGTAATGCTATCGTTTCGCCAATCGATTGAAACATATTTAAAACGAATGCTAACTGTTCCGGAGTAGTGTAGTCATTTCCGCAAAGGGCGGTCATCCCTTCACCAACTTGTGAGTTTAGGTTGGGCATTGCTCGTATGATAGGGGTTGGATTGCTTTCATTCAATAATTCGGATAACTTTTGAAGTGTTGTTCCAGCAGCAATAGAAACCACTACAGGTTGATGAGCAGCAATTTCATCTTTTATGTCTGCTAAAATAGTTGGAAAAACATTTGGTTTAGCTGCAAGTACTAACACGTCGATTTTTGTTACTAATTCTTTATTCGATGAACAAGCTTGAGTTCCGGTTTCTGCAGTAAACTGTGCGAGTTTTTCTGGAGTTGTATTGTGTACATAAATATCTTGATTCGATGTATGTCCATTTTGTATCATTCCTTTAATAATGGCACCAGCCATATTTCCAATACCAATGAATCCTACTTTCATAAGTCAACACTCCTACATTTTCATTTTATTTATTTATTTTACCATAGATAGAGACATAGTTTTATCTATCCCTTACAATAGCTAGGTAGAAGTGTATAAGCAATTAGTAGTATGATAGTATACTTGTATAGAAGCAGAAGTAGGAGGTTAGCTGATGTTTGACAAAATACGGAATCCAATTCTTTTTCAAGGAACGTTAACCAAAAAGAACTATTTTGAGGGCTGGTACTATAAACAAGTTTCAATAGACGAAAAAAACAGTATCAGTTTTATTCCAGGAGTGAGTTTATTTAAAGGTGATGAGCATAGTTTTATCCAGTATATCTATGTAGCGCTAAATGAAAAAAATGAGCAAGTTACAAAAACGGGGTATATTCGGTACCGTTTAGATGAATTTAGTTATCAAGATAAACCGTTTTTAGTTCAAATTAGAGATAATGTATTCACAGAATCGTTTATTTCGATTCAACTTAGGGATGAACAGCTAACTATTCAAGGGAAATTAACGTTAAATGCTTTTCAGGAAATAGAAAAAACTTTGCTTTCCCCTTCTATTATGGGCGGATTTGCGTATATTCCAAAAATGGAGTGTTACCATGGTGTGATCAGCATGAACCATACTTTAAAAGGTTTCTTGAATATAAATAATCAAAAAATTGATTTCACAACGGGGAAAGGTTACATTGAAAAAGATTGGGGCACTTCTTTTCCAAAGGAATACACATGGATACAATCAAATCATTTTAAAAATCCAAGTACTAGTATCTTTTTTTCAGTAGCTCATATTCCCTTTCATGTGACAACCTTTAAAGGATTTATCTGTGCTCTAGTAGTAGATGATAAAGAGTACCGATTTGCAACATACAATAATAGTAAAATTACAATAAAGGATCAAAAGAGTGATACAGTAACTATTTTTCTTGAGAATAAAGAAGCTGAACTGACAATAAAAGGTACCATTACAACTGCTGGTGAATTGATTGCTCCAAAAGATGGTATTATGACTAAAGTGATAAAAGAAGGCTTATCTGGCGAAGTTGAAATTTTTCTGAAGAATAAAAAAAGTCTGACCGAGTATCAAGATTTTAGTAAATTAGCTGGTATAGAAATAGTAGAATTTTAAACGAAAGGGATGAAAAAAATGTCAAGTGACCAAAAGAAAATTTTTTATCATTTTTTTGACTATGAACTAGGAACGTTATCCTTAGCGGCAACTGAAAATGGGCTTTGTTTTGTAGGTTCTTTAAATGAATCCTTGAGTGAACTTGAATTAGGAATTGCAAGACTTTTCCCAAAAGCCATTTTAATCGAAGATGACATAAGACTAGAGATGTATCACAATCAGCTCTTGGAGTATTTTACGGAGCTTAGAACGACATTCACTTTTCCGATAGATGTTGATGGAACTCTTTTTCAACAGAAAGTATGGGGAGCTTTAAAAAGCATCCCCTATGGCGAAACAAAATCATATGGAGAGATTGCCACTCAAATTGGACAGCCGGGTTCTTATCGAGCTGTTGGAACAGCAATAGGAAGAAATCCGTTGTTGATTGTCGTTCCTTGCCATCGAGTGATTCATAAAAATGGAAAATTATCTGGGTATCGAGGAACATTAGAGATGAAAGAAAAATTATTGATGCTAGAAAAGACTGCTTTAAACAGGGCCACTATGAACTAATCTAATATATGAGAGTCATGCATTTTTCAATGTATGATTCTTTTTTTTTATGATCGATGAAAATCATAGACGAAATCGCAAGTTCCGTATATACTAGATATAGAATCATGATGTTTTAAACAACTACATATAGTGTTCGATGGAAATGAGAGGGTGTAAATGTATGATATATGAAAAAGGTGCGAATGTTTGTGAAAGAGTGAACAAAAAAGGGCTTAAAGTGTTAAAAAGAGATGGCCGTGAAGTTGAATTTAAGGAAGAAAAAATTTTTTCTGCATTATTGAAAGCACACCAGTCCTTAGAAAAAGAGACAGATAAAAAAACGGTGAAAGAATTAAATGGAATTGTCACAAAAGTAAAAGAGGAAATTGCAAAACGATTTTCAGCAGATATCAAGATCTATGAAATTCAAAGTATCGTAGAACATACTTTATTAGATGCTCACGAACATGATTTAGCAGAAGCTTATCTACTTTATCGGTCTCGTCGTGATTTGGAAAGAAGCCAATCAACGGATATCAATTATGCTATTCACCATCTATTGCGTAAAGAACAAACTCTAGTTAATGAAAATGCGAATAAGGACAGCAATATCTTTAATACGCAAAGAGATCTTACTGCAGGGGTAGTTGCTAAATCTATTGGACTTAAACTCTTGCCAAAACATGTAGCTAATGCTCATCAAAAAGGAGATATTCATTATCATGACTTAGATTATCAACCCTATTCTCCAATGACAAATTGTTGTCTGATTGATTTTAAAAGTATGTTTAATGAAGGGTTTAAAATCGGAAATGCAGAAGTAGAAAGTCCTCGTTCGATCCAAACAGCTGCAGCTCAAATGGCTCAAATCATTGCCAATGTAGCTTCTAGTCAATATGGTGGATGCAGTGCCGACCGAATCGATGAAGTATTGGCTCCATACAGCCGTTTAAATTACCAAAAACATTTAGAAACAGCTAAAGAATGGATTATAGGTGAAGAAAAGCAGCAGCAGTACGCAAAAGACAAAACAAAAAAAGATATTTATGATGCGATGCAAAGCTTAGAATATGAAATCAATACGCTTTATTCATCTCAAGGACAAACACCCTTTACAACATTAGGATTTGGGCTGGGAACAGATTGGTTCGAAAGAGAAATTCAACGTTCCATCTTACTTGTGCGCATTAATGGTTTGGGTAAAGAAAAAAGAACCGCTATTTTCCCAAAACTTGTATTTTCGCTTCAAAGAGGGATCAATTTAAATCCAGAAGATAAGAATTACGATTTGAAAAAATTAGCTTTAACTTGTTCAACGAAAAGAATGTATCCTGATGTTTTGATGTACGATAAAATTGTCGCTTTAACAGGTAGTTTTAAAGCTCCAATGGGCTGTCGTTCTTTTTTGCAAGGATGGAAAGATACAGAAGGAAATGAAGTGAATTCTGGGAGAATGAATTTAGGTGTTGTTACCCTGAATTTGCCACGTATCGCTATGGAATCTAATGGGGATGTCGATTTTTTCTGGGAAATATTAAGAGAACGGCTAATGGTTTGTCGTGATGCACTAGTTTATCGTGTTCAGCGGACAAAAGAAGCCTCACCTGAAAATGCACCTATTCTATATCAGCATGGAGCTTTTGGGAAGCGGCTCAAAAAAGAAGCTCATGTTGATGACTTGTTTAAAGACAAACGTGCTACGGTATCTTTAGGGTATATTGGACTATACGAAACAGCAACGGTATTTTTTGGGCCTGAGTGGGAGAAGAATGAAGAAGCTAAAACATTTACTTTAGAGATACTCAAAAAAATGAAACAAAATGCAGATAAGTGGGGAGAAGAACATGGCTACCATTTTAGTGTGTATTCAACTCCAAGTGAAAGTTTAACCGATCGCTTTTGTCGTTTAGATACGAAAAAGTTTGGCATAATAGATAATATTACAGATAAAGAATATTATACGAATAGTTTTCATTATGATGTTCGCAAAAAGCCGACACCATTCGAAAAAATCGAATTTGAAAAAGACTATCCGGAATTCACTTCTGGGGGGTTCATTCACTATTGCGAGTACCCAAATATGCAACAGAATCCAAAAGCGTTGGAAGCCGTGTGGGATTACGCATATGACCGTATTGGATACCTAGGAACCAACACGCCAATTGATCATTGTTACGATTGCGGATTTGATGGTGATTTTGATCCAACAGAACGAGGATTTAAATGCCCAGAATGCGGCAACACGAATCCAGAAACATGTGACGTTGTAAAAAGAACTTGTGGCTACCTGGGTAATCCTCAAGCTAGACCAATGGTTCACGGAAGACATAAAGAAATTTTAGCTCGAGTCAAACATATGCCAAATGATGAGGAAGAGAAAAAAGATGAGAAATCCTAAATCAAAAGAGTGGCTGGCTAAGGACTACAGCCAAAGCCGAATCGCAGATTATAAACCGTTTAATTTTGTTGATGGAGAAGGTGTGAGATGCAGTTTGTATATGAGCGGATGTTTGTTTGCGTGTAAGGGATGTTACAATAAAATCGCTCAAAATTTTGCATATGGGTTTGAGTACACAACTGAACTGGAAGATACCATTATAGAAGATTTACGGCAACCTTACGTCCAAGGTTTAACGCTCTTAGGTGGAGAGCCATTTTTAAATACCCAAGTAGCAATTCCACTATCCAAAAGAATTCGTTCTGAATATGGTGAAACAAAAGATATCTGGTCATGGACAGGATATACTTGGCAAGAATTGATGCAAGAATCTGACGACAAGTTAGAACTGCTTTCCTTGCTAGATGTTGTGGTAGATGGGCGTTTTGAATTGGCGAAAAAAGATTTGACTTTACAGTTTAGAGGGAGTTCAAATCAGCGTATTATTGATGTACAAGCATCATTGAAACAGAATGAAGTTATTTTATGGAAAAATCAGTTTATTTAAATATAGAAATGATCGAGCCTTTATTTTTGGGGAGAAGTAGCATGAAATGTAGAGAATATGCTACACTACAACTAGTTAAAGGAGCGGATAGCAATGGATGGAAAATCAAGAGCGAATATTAAAATTGATGGATTAGTCGATATTGTTTTAAAAAAAGATCAGCGCACGAATAAATTAACTAGAGGACATGTGAAACGCATTTTAACAAATAGTGCTCAGCATCCGCACGGCATTAAAGTGATGTTGAAAGAAGGAGACCAAGTTGGTCGCGTGCAGAAAATCTTAACAGATGATACTAAATAAGTTAGTAGAAAAGGGTCCCAAGAATGTGAAGACATTCTTGGGACCCTTTTTAGTTTGTGTAATAGTGAATTGAATTATTTTATTGTTCAGTATTAGTTGGGCAGTCGACGAACAAAAGGCTGCAAACGTGAACCAATAAGAAAAGCAAAAACAGCTTTAAGGATATCTCCTGGAATAAACAATAAAAATCCGGTTTTTAAAATAAGACTAGTACTCATTGTCAAATGAAGATAACCTCTTACAATAAGTGCCATATAAGGTAATCCAAATAAATAAAAAATACTGGAGCCAATGAGGAGAGCCCCTATAGCAGATTTTGTTGTAAATCCTCTGCTTTCTAAAAACCAAGCCATCACGTAGGCTCCAATAATAAAACCAAATACAAATCCAAAACTAGGACTTAAAAAGGATTGGAATCCTTTAAAAATCAAGATTAAGAATAAATGCAATACTTGTGCGATAAAAGCGGCTCTTTTTTGTAAGATAAGACCGGTTAACAAGACAAATAGAGTTTGCAATGTAAAGGGAACTGGCCCTAAAGGTAAGCTGATAAAGCTGCTAATATAAGTTAATGCCGCCATAAGACTGCAAAAAGTTACTTCTCGTACGGTTAATTTTGACATAAGAGTCTCCTTTTAATTGCACCAATAAATTACTGGAACGGTTTTTTCATAACAATCTCTCCATAAGACAACGTACGTTGATGACCATCAGCCATTTGGATTACTAGGCCTCCTTGAGAATCAATATCAATCGGAATAGCTTCAAATTCTTGTTTGCGTTCTTTAAAAGTAATCTTTTTACCAATTACAAAACAACGTTTTTTATATTCGTCCAGAAAAGAACGATCTTCAATGGTTTGGTAAATGTCATAGAAATGATTCGTAATTTCAGCCACTAAGAGATTGCGGTCAAAATGTTCTGTTTCTGCAGAAGAAAGAAGGGATCCTGCAATAGTAGTCAATTCATCAGGAAAACCAGCGGAAGGTTCTTTAACATTTAACCCTATACCTACAATCAATGTTTCTACTTTTCCACTTTCAAAATCGGAGACAGCTTCAGTTAAAATCCCGCATATTTTTGTCTCGTTAAGGTAGATATCATTTACCCATTTAATTTTGGGTTTTTTAGTGGTTATTTTTTCGATAGCTAAGCAAACAGCTACAGCCGCTGCCGTAGTAACTAGAGAAGCATCCGCCATATTTAAATTAGGTTTTAGAAAAAAACTTAAATACACCCCAGTTTGTTTAGGCGAATAAAATGATTTACCTAATCGTCCTCGTCCATTAGTTTGTTCTTCAGATACAACAAGTCCTTCGTGTGTTGAATCTAGTGTGGCAAGTTTTCGAGCTTCACTATTTGTAGAATCAATTGTTTTAAATGGATAGACAGGGAAATTTTGTAAATTAGGTTGTAAATAGGATCTGATTGCATCAGTAGAAATAATATCTGATGTTAAAGAAAGTCGATAGCCCTTATTTGTTACCCCTTCAATAATATACCCTTCTTCTTGCAAAGCTTTGATGCCTTTCCAAATGGACGTTCTTGAAAGACCTAAGCTGTTTGCTAAGGATTGTCCAGAAATGCTGTTTCCTTTTTGTTGTTCTAAAAAAGATAGAATACGTAATTTTGTAGACATAAGTTCACCTCTTTTTTTAGTATAGATGGTCAAAAATTGATTGTCAACTGAAATTATAATAAAAGGTAACAATACGCGAGGTAACATGTAGTATTCATTTTGTTTAGGATGTAAAGAGTAGGAGTAACACTTGTTTAATCGCTATAGAAGTAGTAATATTAGAACATTCTACAAAAAAAATAAAGACATACAAGAATTAAAGGAGAATAAAGATGCCTGTAATGGAATTAAAACACGTAAATAAATCATATAAAATTAGTGGTGGAGAAACATTTCAAGCATTGAAAGACGTTAATTTGTCTTTTGAAAAAGGGGAATTGGTTTCCATCATTGGAGAATCAGGTAGTGGGAAATCTACACTGATGAATTTAATCGGTGGATTAGATTCAGATTTTCAAGGTGAAATTGTTGTTGATGGAGACAATATCGGCGATTATTCTGAAAAAAATTTAGTACAGTACCATAAAGAAAAAGTCGGATTTGTATTTCAAAGTTTTAATCTGATCTCACATTTATCGGTTCTAGACAATGTAACTTTAGCGATGACGCTGTCGAACGTATCGAAGGCAGAACGAGAGAAAAGAGCTAAGGAAATTTTAGGCGCGGTAGGTCTGCAAGATCAATTATACAAAAAACCTGATGCGATATCTGGAGGACAGAAGCAGCGTGTAGCCATTGCTCGTGCGCTAGTGAATGATCCAGATATTATTATTGCAGATGAGCCAACTGGAGCGTTGGATTCAGAAACAACGGAGCAAGTCTTAGAAATGATCAAAGAAATTGCTGAAAATGGGAAACTTGTCATTATGGTAACCCATTCTGAAAGAGTAGCAGCTTATTCTAGTCGAGTTGTGACGATTGATGATGGACGAGTAATCAATGATCAAGTAAAAGATACCCTAACTGTTACAGACAATAAATACAAAACGAGCAAACCAAACCGTAATAAGAATTTGAGTTTGTTTGGAGCAATGAAATTAGCCTTGCTAAACATGAAAGAAAAATTATCCCGTAATATTTTGATAGCTTTAGGTGGAAGCATCGGAATCATGAGTGTTATTTTGATGCTTTCTCTAGGTAGCGGAGTAAACGCCTATTTAACGGATACCATGAATAGTCAAGTGAATCCGCTAGTTAGTGAAGTCCATATGCCAGATGAAGAAACAGGAAATCAGACAGAAGTAAATGAAATGCAAGATCAAAATCCTATGTTAGGGTTATCTAGCGCAGGATCATTTGAATCTGAAAATATTGAAGAACTAGCTGGAATTGATCATGTAGAGGCTGTTGAAGAAGGCTTTACTAATTTCTCTATTGGAACAAATAAAGCAACATTTGATGAAAATACTGCTCAGTTTATGAGTGTAACAACTGTTTCTTCCATGATTACTAGTGCAGATATTATAGCAGGATCATTGCCTAAAGATGGGGAAGTTATGATCACTCAAAATATAGCTGATACTTTAGGTGAAGATCTTGTAGGACAGGATATTCAAATAGAAACAATTGTTAATGAAGAGCCACTTGATCTAACAATGACTGTCAGCGGTATTTATGGTTCTGAAGCGGCATTGGACACGGTATATTTGACCTATGAAGATTTAAAATTATTTGTAGAAGAAGCTGGTGGCGAACTAAATCCTAATATCGTTTACCTTGTTTCAGATAATGCAGATAACACAGAGTCTATCAAAGCTGAAGTCGAGGATTTAAACTACAAGGGCTCAACAACAGAAGCATTGGCTGATACGTTTAGTCAAATGTTGGATATCTTTACGTATGTACTAGCAGGAGTTGCTGGAATTTCGTTAATTGTATCAGCTATTATGATCTTAACCGTTCTCTACATCAGTGTAGTTGAACGTACAAAAGAAATTGGGGTCATCAAAGCAATTGGAGGGCGTAAAAAAGACATTCGCCGTATTTTTGTATCTGAATCTTTCTTAATTGGTTTATTTAGCGGACTGTTTGGAGTTGGTATTGCTTGGGGGTTATCACTAGCTGCTAACGCTATAAGTACAAACTACTTCGATGTTAATATTATTAATTTAACACCAACGTATGCTGTGTCTGGTATTGTGCTAAGCGTTTTTATCAGTATGGTAGCCGGTTTAATGCCTGCAGCAAAAGCAGCCAAATTAGATCCGGTAGAGTCACTAAGGAGAGACTAAGCTACAGTTTGCAGAAATAAAGTACAGGCTGGTGAGCGAAGATGAGAAAAGTAGAAGTATTGGATTATCAAACAGATTGGCCACTGTTATTTGAAAAAGAGAAAAAAGCTCTTCATCAACTATTCCAAGAAAATAACCATGCGATTTTTCATATTGGCAGTACAGCTGTTCCGGGATTAGCGGCAAAGCCGATTATTGATTTAATGCCTGTAGTTTATAACGTGAATCAAGTAGATGCATTGAATGAAGAAATGGAACAGTTAGGGTATGTGGTAAAGGGCGAAAATGGTCTGCCGGGTAGACGTTATTTTGAAAAAGGCGGCGATCACCGCACCCATCATGTTCATCTTTTTCAAATAGGTGATCAAGAAATTACACGCCATTTGGCTTTTCGAGATTACTTAAGAGCACGTCCTAAAGAAGCTCAAAGGTATGGACAGTTAAAAAAAGAGAATGCGTTACTTTATTCAGATGACATTGCTGCTTATATCGAGGCTAAGATAACAGTGGTAAAAAAAATAGAACAACTAGCCTTACACTGGTACAAAACTACCAATTAAAACCTAGTGCATACTGTGAAGCAACAGTTATGCACTAGGTTTTTTATTTTTTATAGATAGTTAAGGTTGTGCTAATCCAGTAGCAGCTATTATTTTATTGTGACTGAGATAAACTCTAGGCACTCTTTTACCTACCAAACAAGCAACTTCATAATGAATCGTATTCATCTGTGTAGCGACTTCGCTAATGGAAATGCAGTTATCTTTAGGATCTCCAAAAAGAACGATTTCTTTATTAAAATGGACTGGATCAATTTCAGTAAGGTCTACCATTGTCTGATCCATACACACTCGTCCGACAATAGGAGCTTTATGTCCATCTAGCGTTACATTCCCATTGTTGGATAAGGCCCTTGAAAAACCATCTGCATAGCCTACAGGAATAGTTGCAATAATTGAATCTGTTGTCGTTGTATAGGTTCGTCCATAGCTGACACTTTGTCCGGCTGACACTTTTTTGATTAAAATCGGTTTCGTTTTAAAAGTCATCGCTGGTTTTAACTCAATGTGATCTTGTAAGTGTTGCTCTGGATACAAGCCATAAAGCCCGATGCCAACTCGAACCATGTCCAGATGCATCTCAGGAAAAGCAATGGTTGCTGCGGTATTGCAGCAATGTTTTATTGGAATCATATATCCTTCATCTTGGATTTTGGAGACAACATGCATAAAGTGATTAAATTGTTCATGAACAAAGGTAGATTCAATAGCATCAGCATCAGCAAAATGGGTGAAAATACCTTCCAAGAGTAAATAATCTGAAGTAATGGATGCTACAATTTGTAATGCTTCTTCTGCAGTTCGTACGCCAATTCGATTCATTCCACTATCAATTTTCAAATGAATGCGACAAACTTTTTTATTTTGATCAGCTAACTGTTGGATGATTTCAACAGCTTCTTTAGAGTACACTGTTAATGTAAGACCATAGTCGATAGCTTTTTCAATGGTTTCAGTATCTAAACTCGTGTAACCAAGGACTAGAATCGGAATGGTGAATCCGGCCTTTCGTAAAACTACTGCTTCATCTAGAAAAGCTACGGCTAAATAAGTTGCCCCGGCTTCAATAGCCGTTTCAGCAATCTCTTTTGCTCCATGTCCATATCCATCAGCTTTTACAACAGCCATCAAAGCTGTATCTGATGAGAGGGTTTTTTTGAAATTTTTTATATTGTTTTCTACATTATCAAGAGATATCTCGACCCAAGTCTCTCTAGAGCTTCCTATTTTCATTAGTTCACTTCCTAAAAGTATCTAGTACATTTTTTATAATAATACCACTTAACATTAAATTAATGTACTTTAAAAATAAATTTAAGACAATTACAAGAAAAAGAATGGTATATTTAAAAGCTATATTATTGACTAAAATAAAAAAGCGTAAGCAAAATACATGGTATACTAGTATGGAAGGTGTACAATATAGGTTGATAAATTAAAGAACGCTGCTTTAGAATAGATAAAGGCGTTCTATTATCACTGTTTAAAGATAGGGTGAATTACATGGGGAATATTCAAGATTTTCGGAAAAATTATTTAGCTATTCTTAAATCAAAGAAACTAAAGCACACTAAAAAAATCGAATTATTAATAGCCATTTTGAGCCAAATGGATCAAATTTTTGAAATTCAAACAGGCGAAATAGAGAAATACAATACAGATAATTACGACGCTATTACTTTGTATTTAGAGATCAAAGGAGCTTTAAGAATTCAAAATGAAAAGGAAGAATACATAGAAGATGAAAAAGAGTAAAGTAAATCACTTTTTACACTAAATTAAAGGCAAAGGCAGAACCAAGCTCTATTCGACGAATAGAGCTTGGTTCTGCCTTTTTTATTCAAATCTTTTTAAAAGTTAATGAATTTAATACTGAATACATGGTATGATTCATTAAGGAAAAAAGTTTCATTCTTTACTAATTCAAGTGAATTATTTCACAAAAAAGGAGAATCTGCCATGAGTTTTACTGTTTTGATGTATCATGAGTTTCGAAAACGAGGTGACATTGACGTTACAAGTCCCTCAACTATTTCCGTTGAACAACACTATCAAGATGCCTTACCAACGATGCTTTTCAGTTACATAGATGATTTTAAAGAACAAATGATGTATTTAAAAAGAGAGGGCTACCATACCTTATCGCTTCAAGAAATAGAAGACTTTTATGAAAAAGGAATACAGCTTCCAGAAAAATCAGTTTTGTTAACGATCGATGATGCTTTTCAGTCAGTATATCAGTATGCTTACCCAATTTTAAAAGAACTGCAATTTCATGCCGTTAGTTTTGTCGTGTTGGGCTGGTTATCAAATGAAAGAGAACCTTTTGATCCATCAGTATCAAAGGTTATGAGTAAGCAAGAACTAGAAGAGATGCTTGATGTAGTTGAGTTGGCTAATCACACAACTAATCTTCATAAGCGCTACCCTGATGGGACGAGCGAAATGCAGGCGACCTCTCTACAAGACCTGAAAAAAGATTTAACGGAATGTGGAGGGTATGTGACTTGCCCAGATGTATTTGCGTACCCATTTGGCATTTATGCACCTAAGGATATAGAACGGTTAGCTGAAGCTGGTATAAAGTATGCGTTTACGACTGTTCCGGGTGTGAATACATTACATACACCAGTGCTAGAACTGCACCGAGAGACCGTTGCTCTTGGTTGCACACTAGAAAAATTTAAGACAATTGTAGAACAAGGAGCGAGAAAATGAAAAAATTGGTTAGACTGTTCATAGTAATGATACTATTATTGGTAGGCGCGTTAGCACTTGCGGCTTGTTCAAGTACTGACGAATCTGTTGAAAATAGTGAAACAAGTTCTTCAGAAAGTTCAAATGATCCACTTAGATTTGGCACATTGCCAGCAGAATCGGCTATTCCAATTATATTAGCAGAAGAAAATGGTTATTTCGAGGAAGAACAAGTGGCTGTGGACATTACAGCGTTTAACTCACCAAATGATCGTAATGCAGCTGCTCAATCTGGTGAGCTGGACGGAATGATTGCAGATGTGATGACGGCTCTTTCATTTCGGGAAGGCGGAATCGATTTAACGATTACATCAGACATCAATGAAGAATTTAAATTGTTGTCTTCACCTGATTCAGGAATTACAGACATTAAACAATTAGATGGTAAAAATGTTTCATTAATCCCTAAACTTCTACTGGAATACATTATGGATGAAATAGCTGCTAAAAATAAAATTGGTTATGAAGTAGTGTCTATCCCGTCTATTCCTGCAAGATACGAAGCATTACTTGAGAATCAAATTGATTCGGTTATATTCACTGAACCTCAAGCTACAGCACTTAAAGTAAATGGGGCGCATGTGTTGGCAAGTTCATCAGAGTATGGAATAAAAGGTGGAACGATTTTGTTCAGTGCGGAGAGTGTCGCAGAAAAAACTGATGACATTGCTGCTTTCTATCGTGCCTATGACAAAGCAGTCGAGTATATAAACTCAACTGATCCGGCTGAATACAGCACTGTTTTAAACGAGTATAACTTCCCTAAAGAAATGGGAGATTATTTGTCCAATAAAGAAGACGGCTATACTAAAGCAACGACGGTTACTGAAGAACAATATACTAGTATTGAAGAGTGGACAAAAGAAAAAGACATGATCAGCAAAGAGTATACGTATGAAGAACTGACCGATTTTTCCATGCTGAATAAGTAGCGAAATAACTCAATTTGAATGGCTCTGTTAAAGAGAATCCTTCAAATTGAGTTATTTTTTTAGTCTATGATCAATCAATCTGATTTGTTCCAAGGGGTTAACAATCGTTCTAGCAGATCAATCAGTTTGAACAATAAAAATCCAAGTAAACAAAGCGCCAATATACCGCAAAACATTTGCGGATAGTCAATAACAGACCAAGCATTCATGATGTAATAACCAAGACCATATTGGGTAGCATAATTTTCTGCAAAAAATAGTGAAGCTACTGCAATTCCAATACAGACACGTAACCCACTGATAATTTGAGGAAGAATAGCTGGGTAGAGAAGATAGATAAAGGTTTGCAATTTACTCGCATGCATCATAAGCATGACTTGATAATAAGATGGATCAATTTGGTTGATGCCATCGCGTACGGATAGAATCAATTGAAAAACAACGATCCAGACAACTAGACTAATTTTTGACGCATCACCTAAACCAAACAGCAGCATAAAGACTGGTAAAAATGCGACTTTCGGGATGGGGTAAATGAGATACAGCAAAGGAGACAACAATTGATTAGCCCATTTACTGGCTCCAATCCAAATTCCTAGAGGCACACCAATCAAAACAGAAATAAGAATAGCCGATAGGATACGAAATAAGCTGCTGAAGATATGGGGAAGGAGTACCGGGAATAATTGGACAAATAAGTGCATGGTTTTGATTGGGTTTGGAATAACTGGATGTGCCACGACATAATAGAGACATTCCCAAACCAAAAATAAGCCTATTAAACCAATAAGAGTATCTAAAGGCATTTTCATCCGTTTATTCATGTTGTGTCCCGCTTTCTAAACTTTCTCTAACCATTAAACACATATCATAAAAAGCTGCTTTTTTACGACTGTTTTCAATTCCAAACAAAGGATTTTGGATGATGTCGTGTATTCCGCCTTGATTCATAACAATGATCTGCTCTCCTAAAAAGACTGCTTCCTCTATAGAATGGGTCACTTGTAAAAGAGTTGTTTTTTTTGTTTGATGAATGGATAAAAGCATATCCTGCAATTGTTCTTTGGTCATTGCATCCAAAGCTGAAGTTGCTTCATCTAAAAGAAGAATCTCAGGATTTAAATTTAAACTTCGTGCAATCGCTACACGTTGCTTTTGACCGCCACTTATTTGAGAAGGATAGTGCTGCCCTAAATTTAAAATACCTAATTCTCTTAAAACTTGATTTGTCTTTTCTTTAATTCTATCCGGATTGTGATGGGCTATTTTAAGCCCTATGGCGACATTTTCAAAAACGGTACACCATGGAAGCAAAGCGTACTCTTGAAGTATCATTCCAGTTTGTTTAGGAAAATCCGTTACTGGAACATCATTCATTCTTAACTCTCCACTGATAGGTTTAATAAATCCAGCTAAAGCATTAAGAATAGTCGTTTTTCCGCAGCCAGAGGGTCCAATGATGACACATGTAGAGTTAGATGGAACAGCAAAAGAGATACCATTCAATATAAGTTTATCGTTAAATGAACAAGTTAACTCATTCACAAATATAGCGTTTTTAATCATTTAGTTGTCTCCTTTTGGTAGTCGATTCTATTATAAAAGTTTTAGACTCAAGATACAAATGGCTTTTTTAAGCATCAACCGAAAAATTGTAAATAGCTAAATTTTAATTAATGTTCGTTAATGGTGTTTATATATTTTTTAAAGGCAATTAACTATTGATAAAATAGTTAAAATACGTATAATTTTATTTATATATAAATATTTGTTCGTTTTCAGTCGAAAGTGAATGACGAATGAAAATTAAATTAAAGGAGAATATCTAATGCCAACAAATTATCCAACAAAAGAATTTATTAAAATGTTGCCGAAAGCAGAGTTGCATCTTCACTTGGAGGGGACTTTAGAACCTGAATTGAAATTGAAATTAGCTAGAAGAAATAAAATTACTATCGGACAAGAAACTATTGAAGAAGTTCAAAAAAGTTATCAATTTGATTCTCTATCTTCTTTCTTGAATGTGTATTACCCAGCAATGAATGTATTGCAAACAGAAGAAGATTTTTATGAATTGGCATGGGAATATTTGAAAAAAGCTAAAGAGCATAATGTAAGACATGTAGAAGTGTTTTTTGACCCTCAAGCGCATACCTCAAGAGGAGTTAGCTTCGAAAAGATGTTTAGTGGATATTATCGTGCTATTCAAGATAGTTCTAGTTTAGGAATAAGTGCAAATCTTATCATGTGTTTTTTACGAGATATGTCTGCAGAATCAGCTATGGAAACATTTGAACAAGCTCTTCCATACAAAGATAAAATAGTTGGAATCGGGCTCGATTCTGATGAAAGAGACAATCCACCAAGTAAATTTTTTGATGTATTTAAGAGAGCAAAAGAAGAAGGTTTTTATATCACAATGCACTGTGATATCGATCAAGAAAATTCGATTGAACACATTCGTCAAGCACTTTTTGATGCAAAAGTTGAAAGACTCGATCACGGAACCAACATCGTAGAAAATCCAGATTTGGTAAAATACATTAAAGAAAACAATATCGGTTTAACTTGTTGCCCAGTTTCTAATAGTTTTGTGGTGGAAGATATGAAAGGAAAAGAAATTATTGAGTTATTGGAACAAGGAGTAAAGGTGACCGTGAACTCAGATGACCCAGCGTATTTCCAAAGTTACATTTCAGATGATTTGTATGCGTTAGCTGAAAATTATTCACTAACTACAGAACAAGTTATTCAATTAGTTAAGAACTCTTTTGCTATTGCTTGGATTTCTGAAGAAGAAAAAGAAAAATATATCCAATCGATAGATGAATATGTAAAGACCTTCAATAAATTAAAGGTGATATAAAAGCTTTCTCGTAAAATTTAAAAAAATGTAACACTCATTTTGATAGTTGTACTTATTTAATAAAAAAAACACTGGCTTTTCATTTGTTATTCCTATATAATAAGAAATGCCGCAAGGCCGTATGGCAATGATGAACTTTCGAATCGTGTCAGATCCGGAAGGAAGCAGCACTAAGGATGTTTCGTCATGTGCCGTATGTACATAGAACAAAAAAAGAAACCGTTGATTAGATAATCAACGGTTTCTTTTTTTGTTCGCGATTATATTTTAAGATAAAGGCAATGCAATAGACAGATGATCAACGAAACTAAAAAGAGTCACTGTCTAGCTGTTTAAATTTCCCCTCAAATAACGTATAATAAAGAGTAATGATGAACGGTTCAAGAAAGGGAGAAATGCATGAGTTATCAAGCACTTTATCGAGTATGGCGTCCACAACAGTTTCAAGATATTGCTGGGCAAAAAGCCATTACACAAACGTTAAGAAATGCTTTAGCACAAGAGAAAACAAGTCATGCTTATCTCTTTACTGGGCCACGCGGAACAGGAAAAACGAGTGCAGCAAAGATCTTTGCTAAAGCGATCAATTGTCCCAACTTAAAAGATGGGGAGCCTTGCAATGAGTGTGAAATGTGTGAGTCTATTACTCAAGGTCAGTTAAATGATGTGATTGAAATTGATGCGGCCAGTAACAATGGAGTAGAAGAAATCCGAGACATTCGGGATAAAGCTAAATATGCTCCCACTAGTGCAGAATATAAAGTTTACATTATTGATGAAGTCCACATGTTAACCACTGGAGCTTTTAATGCTTTATTAAAAACATTAGAAGAACCGCCTAAAAATGTTATTTTTATTTTAGCTACAACAGAACCTCATAAAATTCCACTAACCATTATTTCTCGAACACAGAGATTTGATTTTAAACGGATCAGTGTTCGAGACAGTTGCGAACGCATGGCGTATATCTTAGGCCAAGAAAAAATAGAGTATCAAGAAGAGGCTTTAACAGTCATCGCTAGAGCTGCTGAAGGTGGTATGCGAGATGCATTGAGCATACTAGATCAAGCTATCTCATATGGAGATGATTCAGTAACCGTTGAAAATGCAATGAGTGTGACTGGAAGTTTAACGCAAGAACTGGTTTTAGATTATTTCGATTCTATTATTCAACACAATACGGAAAAAGGATTGTCTCTTTTGCAGAGTATCTTAGCAGAAGGAAAAGATGCCAGTCGTTTTGTAGAAGATTTGATTCTATTTAGTCGAGATTTATTGGTTTACCAACAAGCTCCTCAGATGACCGATTTATTGGAAGGCGCAAATGTTGACGAAGGATTTAAAAGCCTTAGTCAAACGATCACAGCTCAACAGTTGTATAAAGTGATTGAACTTTTAAATGATACTCAACAAGAGATACGGTTTACGAACCATGCAGAAGTCTATTTAGAAGTTGCTACAGTAAAATTGACCCAGTTGTCGGACATTAAAGCACCAAACAGTACCTCGGTTGAAGAACCAAATGGAAATGAACTCGGTCAAGTTGAACAGCAAAAAATGTTGGATATGGAAAAAGAGCTCAGTCAAATGAGGAAACAACTGAAAGAACTGGCTAAGAATGGCAGTACGCCTCAACCAGCCAAGAAAGCGCCTAAAGCGACTGCTAAACCTGGAAATAATCAGTTTAAAACAAATACGACAATTATCTACAAAGTGTTGAGTGAAGCCACAAAAGAAAATTTAGCACAGCTAATTGATATTTGGCCTGATTTATTAAATATGCTTTCTGTCACTCAAAGAGCCATCATGAAAGCTTCTACACCAGTCGCGGCGAGTCCTAATGGCTTGATTGTTTCATTTGAATATGATATTTTGTGTCAAAAGGCCACTAACGATAATGAATTACTAGAAGCCGTGAGTGAAGATTTAAGACGGTTAGTGGGCTATTCTCCCCAAATGATCTGTGTTCCTTCAGAACAATGGCCCGTTATTCGAGAACAATTCTTAAAGCAAAATAAAGAGTTATTGAAGAATCGTCCAGCCAAAAAAGTCGATTCTCCTGCTACTAAGAAGCCTAACCAAACGGCCTCTGATTTTGAGCAAGAAAACTTGAACAGTTTAGAGTCGGTTTTACCTGAGCCTGATGAAGAAGAAACGATTGTTACGGAAGCCATGCAATTGTTTGGAGAAGAAATAGTTGAAGTAAAAAATGATTGAAAAATAACCAATTGAGAGGAAGAATATAATGCGCGGAATGGGAAATATGCAAGGTATGATGAAACAAATGCAAAAAATGCAAAAAGATATGGTGAAAGCTCAAGAGGATTTAAATGCAAAAGAATTTATGGGGACATCTAATGGAGATTTGGTCACAGTAACGTTAACAGGAGAAAAGAAAATGAAAGACATCTCTATTAAACCTGAAGCCGTGGATCCTGAAGATATTGAAATGTTGCAAGACTTGATTATATTGGCAACAAATGACGCTTTAGAAAAAGTAGAAGTAGAAACACAAGCTACTATGGGGAAATACACTAAAGGGATTCCCGGACTTTAAAATAATGAACCAAACAGATAATGATCAAAATGGGATTCCTTGTGGGTCCCGTTTTTTGAATCCTATAAAGTCCTTCTAAAGGATTAAGAAAGGAAATGACTATGCAATATCCAGAACCGATATCAAAATTAATGGACAGTTACATGAAACTACCTGGAATTGGAGCAAAAACAGCTGCGCGTTTAGCCTTTTTTACGATTGATATGCGTGAAGAAGATGTAACAGATTTTGCTAAATCATTGATCAGTGCGAAAAGAGATTTGCATTATTGCTCCAATTGCGGCCAAATTACCGAAGATGATCCCTGTCAAATATGCCAAGATAAATCGCGTGACAGAAGTACCGTTTTAGTTGTAGAAGATCCAAAAGATGTCATGGCATTAGAAAAAATGCGTGAATATCATGGATTATACCATGTGTTACATGGTGTTCTTTCTCCCATAGAAGGAACCGGTCCAGAAGATATCAATATACCAAGTTTAATCAAGAGATTGCAGTCTGACGAAATAAATGAAGTGATTATTGCAACGAACGCATCTGCTGAAGGTGAGGCTACAGCGATGTATTTATCAAGGTTAATCAAACCAGCTGGCATTAAAGTAACACGATTGGCTCATGGGCTTTCAGTAGGAAGCGATATCGAGTATGCCGATGAAATCACATTGCTGAAAGCAGTGGAAGGGCGTAGAGAACTTTAAACAGGATTTAGGAAGGAGGCAAAAAAAATGCTATTTAAGAAAAAATACGCATTACGAAGAGAGTACGATGCAGCCTTGCTAAAATTGATGACGGAAACAAAAGGAAAATGGGAGTATGCTAAAAGAATTGAGCATTCCGTTATTGAAAAAGACAGTTTATTGTTTGCTCAAACCAAATTAGCTAAAGCGAAGTATTTCTATTTATTCAAAGAAGCAAAAACAAGACACATTAAAGGCGACACATCTACTTTAGAATCCCTTAAGTAAACAAAAAATAAGGAGGAGCGAGGATGAACAAGAAAACTAACGATGAAAACCAGCATCGTCGCCCTCTATTTGAAGTTTTAAATCAACATAGAAAAAAGGAAAAGGTTTCATTCCATGTACCTGGACATAAGAATGGTGTGAACTGGGATGAACAATTAACCTCTTTTCATACTATGCTTTCTTTTGACCAAACTGAAGTTTCAGAATTGGATTATTTACATGAACCGGTTGGTGCTCTAAAAGAAAGTCAAGATTTGTTAGGAAAACTCTACGGCAGTAAGAAGAGCTATTATTTAATCAATGGATCGACCGTGGGTAATTTAGCAATGATTATGGGATCAACAAATAAGGGAGACCAAGTATTTGTTGATCGAAGTTGCCATCAATCTGTTATTCATGCATTAGAATTGGCAGAATTGCGTCCAATTTTTTTAACACCTGAACTAACAGAATTAGATGCAACGCCTCTAGGGATTACTTTAGCAAGATTGGAAGAAGCTTTTGAAAACTATCCATCTGTAACGGCATTAATTGTTACCTATCCTACATATGATGGAATGGTTTATCCTCTTGAGGAGTTAATTGCCTATGCAAGAAAAAGAAAGTGCTTCGTTTTAGTAGACGAAGCTCATGGCCCGCACTTTACATTAGGAGAACCATTTCCTGTTTCAGCATTAGATCTAGGAGCAGATGTAGTGGTACAGTCGGCTCATAAGATGCTACCTTCCCTTACACAAACAGCTTATCTACATCTTGGACATAAAGTATCCTCTCTTATAAAACACAAAATTGAACATTATTTGCATGTTTTTCAATCGAGCAGTCCTTCTTATCCATTGATGCTCTCACTAGAATACGCGCGCTACTTCCTAGCCTGTTTTAATGAAAACGACTTGAAAGCTACTTTAGCGTATCGTGATTTGTGGAAAATTCAATTTGAGAAGGCTGGCCTGAAGAGCTTTCAGAGTAGTGATCCACTGAAAGTAAGAGTATCTTGGAAAAATCATAGTGGTGAAGTACTAGCCGCACAATTAGAAAAACAAGGTGTTTTTAGTGAAAAGGCAGATCATTTTACAGTGTTGCTCACTTTTCCGTTATTGAAACAAACGACTGAAGTAAGAGAGCCTTTCTGTATACAATTGCCTGAGCATCTAGAAATTAAGGAAATCGAAAACGAAGAAACAAACTTTTCAATTGCATCTTATACGGAGCTAGATTTGAGTTATCAGAGTCAAAATAGCAGTAGGATGAAGCGCATTCGTTTAGCAGATGCCGAAGGACAAATTGCTGCGCAAAATATAACTCCCTATCCACCAGGAATTCCACTTGTCTTAAAAGGGGAAAGAATCACGATCGAGCAGATCAAACAATTAAACCATTTTGTCAAGCAGTCAATGAGAGTTGTTGGACTCGGAAATAAAATGGAACTCACTGTTTTTTCTGAAAATGACTGATTCTATCGTGAGCAATAAAGAAAAGCTATTAGACTGTCAGCCATAGATACAGTATAATGAAAGTAGCTATAAAGCTAAATTAAGAAGT
Source organism: Carnobacterium sp. (assembly GCF_040274425.1). Lineage (NCBI taxonomy): Bacteria > Bacillati > Bacillota > Bacilli > Lactobacillales > Carnobacteriaceae > Carnobacterium > Carnobacterium sp. Next base: position 8,697 of record NZ_JBEMBC010000022.1, on the reverse strand, counting down.
TAGGGGCTTAGAATAGTGAAAGGCACATTTATTACAATTGAAGGTCCCGATGGTGCAGGTAAAACCAGCGTTATAAAGAAACTGATTCCAATGTTGGTAAAAGCAGTTCAACAAGATATTGTTGCAACAAGAGAACCTGGCGGAAGTCGGATCGCCGAAGAAATTCGTGAACTTATTTTAAATCCAACGAATACTGAAATGGATATACGTACAGAGGCATTATTGTATGCAGCCGGTAGAAGGCAGCATTTAGTAGAAAAAATTATTCCAGCTTTAAAAGCCGGAAAAGTAGTAGTTTGTGATCGCTTTGTAGATAGTTCATTGGCTTATCAAGGAGTCGCTCGTGGTATTGGGATCTCTGAGGTAGCTGAAATAAACCAATTTGCAACAGAAAATCTTTCTCCTGACTTAACGCTATACTTAGATATTGAAGCTCATCTGGGGTTGGAACGGATCAATCAAAACAAAGAGAATCGCCAATTTGATCGATTGGATCAAGAAAAACTAGAGTTTCATGAAAAAGTTCGGTCTGCTTATTTAACTATTGCAAACGAGCAATCTGAGAGAATCGTTCAGATCGATGCAAGTCAAGATTTAGAAACAGTCGTTGAACAATGTTACCAAGTTATTATTGAGAAATTAAGATTATAAAAAAGAGGGGTTGATGTGCGATGAAATTAATATTAGCGATAGTTCAAGATAAAGACGGAGGACGTCTGTCTAATGAATTTGTAGATGCAGGTATACGTGCAACCAAGCTTTCAACAACTGGAGGCTTTTTAAAAGCAGGAAACACAACTTTTATTATAGGTGTTGAGGAAGAACGTGTAGACGACGTGTTAGATCTTATTCGTAAAAATTGTCAATCTAGAGAACAATTTATGACTCCTCCTGTCAGTTTAGATGTTTCAATGGAAACAAATATGCCTTATCCTGTGGAAGTTCAAGTCGGTGGAGCTACTGTCTTTGTATTACCAGTTGATCAATTTCAACAATTTTAGTTTCGGGTCGTGATGAAAATCGAAGAAAAATTAATTTGGCTACAGCCTTTATTACTTAAGCAATTCAAAAAGACAGTACAACAAAAGCAATTAGCTCATGCGTACCTTTTTGAAGGCGTTTCAGGCACCGGTAAAAAAGAGATGAGTTTGTGGTTAGCAGCTAGTTTACTTTGCAAAGAAGGTTCTGAAAATCTCCCTTGTGAAAACTGCCAAAACTGCCGACGCGTCTTTGATCATCAACATCCAGATGTGATAGAAATTGTGCCAGATGGCTTATCTATAAAAGTAGAACAAGTTCGTAATTTAAAAGCAGAGTTTTCAAAAAGCGGAGTAGAAAGTCAACAGAAGATCTTCATTGTTGAAGATGTTGAAAAAATGACTCCAGGGGCTGCGAATAGTTTGCTGAAATTTTTAGAAGAACCGGAAGGCAGCGCCGTAGCGTTTTTATTGACAACTGCTAAGAACCGGATACTCCCAACTATTTTATCGAGATGTCAGTTGGTTCATTTTCAATCTTTAACTAAAAAGAAATTGATGACTGAACTTGAATCCAAAGGACTTTCAATTAATCAGGCTTCATTGTTAGTGCAATTGACCAATAGTGTAGAAGAAGCGCTTGAACTGAATGAAGACGAATGGTTTCAAGAAGCTAAAACGATTATTTGGAAGTGGTTTACACTAATTACAAATAAAGATAATCAAAGTTTTGTTTACGTACAAACAACGATCATGCCTCATTTTAAGGATCGCGATGCACATCGAAGGTTAGTGGATTTAATTTTGTTAGCCTACCGAGACATATTGATGCTCCATTATGGTACAGTTGATGTATTAGCGTATGCACGGTACCAAAAAGAATTAGATCACATTAAAATACAGTATTCAAGTAAAGCCATTGTGCAAGCTATTGAAGCAGTCTTACTCAGCCGCAAAAAACTAGAGAGTAATGTTAATGCTCAAGGTGTTTTTGAACAACTAGTTTTACAATTAATGAAGTAAAAAGCATAAAGATGACTAAAACGATGATCATAGCAAAGAGTGGGTGAAAATGGATGGACAAAAAAACTTTATATGATAGTTTTACTCAAATAGAACTTGATACGGATACTACTCTTCATCAGATTTCTAAAATCAAAAAAGAGGTTGAAACATTGGTCGAAGAGAATGCTACTCTTCGTATTGAAAATCAACACTTGAGAGACCGGTTAAGTGATCTTGAAAAACTGCAACGATCAGACGAAGAAGTTGTAGAACCAGAAATGAGTAAATCGCGTTTAAATCTTGAAAAATTATATGAAGATGGATTTCATGTGTGTAATGTATTCTATGGTTCAAGAAGAGTAAATGATGAGCCTTGCGCTTTTTGTTTAGATGTTATTTATGGCGAAAGAAGATAACCGCGAACTGAATAAAAAAGACTTGTAACCGTATGGATGAAATGGCTACAAGTTTTTTGTGTTTAATACCTTATTTCAATAATGGAGTAATTGTTTTAGCGAATGATTAGTCAAATAAGGTTCATAGAAAAGACAACCGTTGCATGTTATAGTGAAATTAGCTGAAAACTAAGGAGGAAATGCATATAATGAAAGCTGTATCCATTAAAAATCCAGGTAATAGTGAAGCACTAGAGATCCAAGAAAAACCAATTCCAGAAGCCAAAGAAGGCCAGCTGTTAGTTAAAGTTAAAGCAAGCGCTATAAATAGAACCGACATCATGACACGTGAAAATAAACAATTGTCTAAGCCTTATCCAATATTAGGAGTAGAAGTTGCAGGTGTTGTAGTTGAAAATAATAGTGTAGATCATAAAGAATTCGTTCCTGGAACACGCGTTGCAGGACTAGTGAATCATGGAGGGTGTGCAGAGTATGTAGCAATGCCTTCAAATCGTGCCATTGTTATACCGGATAATATGAATTACGAAGAAGCAGCTGCTATTCCAGAAGTTTTTCTGACTGCCTACCAAACCCTTTATTGGCTAGGAAATTTAAAACCAGAAGAAACGGTCTTGATACATGCGGGAGCGAGTGGTGTAGGGACAGCAGCTATTCAGTTGGCAAAAAAAATGACTAAAGCACGGGTAATTGTTACTGCAGGTTCAGATAAAAAATTGCAGTTTTGTAAGGAATTGGGCGCAGATAAACTAATCAATTATAAAGAAGAAGAGTTTGATCAAAAAGTACTAGACTACACTGAACAAAAAGGTGTTGATTTGATACTAGACTTCATTGGGGCTTCATACTGGGAAAAGAATTTTAACAGCATAAAAATCGATGGACGTTGGATCGTTATTGGCGTATTAGGTGGGGCAATAGTTGGAAATGTCAATTTAGGTATGTTATTGCAAAAACGGATCACCTTAAAAGGGACGTTGCTAACACCAAGAAGCGATGAGTACAAAGCTCAGCTAACCAATGAATTTATTGAAAATGTTATGCCATATTTTGAAAAAGAATTAATCAAACCTATTGTAGATACTGCTTTTATGCTTGAGGATGTAGCCAAAGCTCATCGTTATATGGAAGAAAGTAAAAATACTGGGAAAATCATTTTAAAAATTGAAGAATAGATCAGTCGTAAATAGGAGATTACTTAAAACCTAATAAGGAATACTCCAAACTTTATAGTCAAAACGATGATAATTAAAGGAAGTGTCATAGTGAATCAGTGGTTACAAGGTGATGAACGGATGGATCAGTTGCTCAGTCATAACTTATCCATCATCCAGAGCCCATCAGTCTTTTCATTTTCATTAGATGCAGTGTTGTTAGCGGATTTTGCTCAACCTGCTAAACACAATCGTGCCAAAGTGGTTGATTTATGTGCAGGCAATGGAGTTGTTGGCTTGTTGCTCAGTCAAAAAACACGTAGTCCAATCATTGGAATTGAAATACAAGAAAGACTAGTTGGCATGGCAAAAAGAACCATCCAATTAAATGAATTAGAACACCAAGTTTCTATTATACATGGAGATTTAAGTGAAGCAACCAAGTGGATTCAAAAAGATACGGTGGATACATTAACGTGTAACCCGCCGTACTTTGCTGTGGGAGAAAAAAGTATAAAAAATCCTAATTCTCATTTAGCTATTGCCAGACATGAGTTGCATACAAATTTAGATGAGGTTATGAAAGTTTCGAGCGACCTATTAAAAATGAATGGAAAAGCTTACTTTGTCCATCGTCCTGATCGATTAATTGAAATTTTGGAAACTATGAAAAAACACCGAATTGCTCCCAAAAAGATGCGGTTGGTCTACCCTAAAGTTGGGAAAGAGGCCAATACATTGCTGATTGAAGGGATAAAAGATGGGAAAGATACAGGATTTCGTGTTTTACCTCCGTTATTTGTATATAGTGAGGACAACAATTATCTACCAGAAGTGAGTGCGATGCTGCATGGAATCCGTTAGTTATTTTTATGTCTTATATTGTCAAGATGGAAGTTTGTATGGCGGGTATACTACAGATCTTGAGAGAAGAGAATTAGAGCACAATCAAGGTATCGGGGCTAAGTATACTAAGCCCCAAACGAAAAGACCGGTAAAAATGATTTATGCAGAAGGTTACTGTTCTAGAAGTAAAGCGACAAAAGCAGAGTATGCTTTTAAAAAACAAACTCGAAAAAACAAACTCACTTATTTGACCAATCAAGGAATCACGTTTCCCGTCGAATTAACGAATCCATGTTTAGTAAATATGGAGAAAATGAACATAAAGGAAGGTGAAAAAAATGCAGAGTCAAAAGAGTTTTGAGCAATCTCAAGGTGGAAGTTTATACCTTGTCCCTACGCCTATTGGCAATTTGGAAGATATGACTTTTAGAGGAGTAAGATTGTTAAAAGAAGTAGATTTGATTGCTTCTGAAGATACGCGTACAACACAAAAGCTGTTGAATCACTATGAAATAAAAACGCCTCAAATCAGTTTTCATGAGCATAATACACAAGAAAGAATTCATCAACTGATTGAAAAATTAGAAACAGGAATGACGATTGCACAAGTAAGTGATGCAGGAATGCCTTCTATTAGTGATCCAGGTCATGAATTAGTGGTAGCGTGTATCCAATCTGGTATTCCAGTTATTCCTTTGCCCGGAGCAAATGCTGGACTAACAGCATTGATTGCTTCTGGAATAAGCCCTCAGCCGTTTTATTTCTTTGGCTTTCTACCGCGTAAGAAAAAAGATCAACTCGTTGCTTTAGAAGAGTTGAATCATCGACCTGAAACGATTATCTTATACGAATCGCCACACCGTTTAAAAGAAGTTTTGAAAAACATGTCAACCGTTTTTGGAATGAATCGCCGCATCGTTTGTTGCCGTGAATTAACGAAACGCTATGAAGAATTTATAAGAGGAACGATTGAAGAAGCGATTGAATGGTCCATGACAAATGAAATTAGAGGCGAATTTTGTTTGATTATTGAAGGCAATAGTGAAGGAACTCTTCTAGCAGAAGAAGACACGAGTTGGGAAACTTTATCACTAAAAGAGCATGTTGATGTAATGATAAACGACAAAGATTTTACTAGTAAAGATGCCATTAAAGAAGTTGCTAAATTACGAGGGTTAAAAAAACAAGAAGTCTATGCAGCTTTTCATGAATTTTAAATTTCTAAGAATAATAAAAAAGCATTTGCCCTCTTCGTGGAATGGTCTTCCAGAGGAGATCAAATGCTTTTTAATGCTATTAGAGCTTAGAAGTTAAATATCTAAAACCTAACTGTTACGATTTTCTTTATCTTCTGCTAATAAATCACGAATTTCTTTAAGGTATTGTTCTGCTACTGGAATTTCAACTTCATCAACAACTTCTTTGGCTTTTTTAAATTTATTTGCAGCATTATTAATGAGTTTAATAAAGATAAAAATAACCAGTGCAATTAGAATGAAATCCACGACTGCTTGCAAGAAAGCACCATATTCTAATTTAGCGCCTCCAACTTCGATGGATAGATTTTGGATATCCGTTCCGCCGGTCAAAATACCCACAAGAGGCATAATAATAAAATTGACAAGAGCAGTAACAATGGCTGTAAAGGCAGAACCGATAACAACACCGACGGCTAAATCAAGAACATTTCCTTTAAAAGCAAATTCTTTAAATTCGTCCATAAATTTTTTCATGTTTTCACCTCCAAATAAGAATAAAATAAACATTTTTTTGAATTCAGACATTCTGTTCATTCATTTAACTATAACAGAATGCCTGTTTTATTGTCTACTGTCATGCGGAACACTTCATAAAATCAAATGAAATAACGCTTAAACGATAAACTTTCACTAAATTATTTGAAATGAATGAGGAGTTAGATGAAATAGGGTATAATAATAGTAAGAAATAGTTTTACAAGGAGGAAAAGAAATGAAAAAAAATTGGAGTCGTCTATTAATCATCTCTTTAAGTATGGTGGCATTAAGTGCTTGTGGAACAAATAATGAAAATGAAGGAGCAACTTCTGAAGCAACACAATCAGAGTCTGTTGTATCGGAATCAACTGTATCCGAGTCATCATCCTCACAAGCAACAGATTCATCAACAGAAGAAGTTTCGTTACAAGAAACCTATAATAAAATGTACACAGATGCACTAGCTCAGTATGATGCTGAAAAATATGATGAAGCTGCAGGGACAATTGGGCTATTGCTACAAAATGACTTGTCTGAGTACAATGATATCGAAACAAAAGCTACAAGTTTAAAAGAAGACATAACGCTTGCTCAAGCCCAAAAAGCTAAAGCAGATGAAGCTACAGCGCTTATTGAAAATTCTACTTATAAAACAGAACGAACTTCTGATTTAGCTGCTGAAGAATTTTCAACAGCTACAGGTAAAGATATCAAAACTGCTTCAGATGATGAAATCGGTAGTTGGTTAACGGAAAAAGACGCAGCTGCAAAGGAAGCAGCAGATAAGGCTAGTCAAGAAACAACTGAAGCAACACCGACACCTGAAGAAGAACTGAATACAGTATTAAATGAAGTCGTTTCGATTACTGGAATATCGCCAGAAGATAATCAATTCTATGCAACGAAAACAACTGAACAAATCTATACTATTGAAATTCGTCATTCACATGAGGTAGATGGAGTAGGGATCTCAAATATGGTAGGCATGTTCGAATACAATCTAGCAACAAAAGAGCTGAAAAAAATGGATCCATTAACGGGTGAATATTCTGTCTTCACTGGAACAGATTCTACTATTTAAATACAAAAAATAAGGATTTGAGATAAGTATCTCAAATCTTTATTTTTTTGTTCATTTTTTTAATGTATTGATCAATCGGATAATTGGAGAGTGGTAAGTCAGTAGCTTCACCTGAGATAAGTTGGCTTAACATGTACCCAATCAAAGGTCCAGAAGTCAATCCTGAAGACCCTAAACCACTAGCTGTAAAAAGGTTAGGGTACTCTGGAACAACGCCAAAAAAAGGTGCGAAGTCGGACGTGTAAGCTCTTGTCCCTACGCGTAGCCCTGTAATGGTTGCATTCTTTAATCCAGGAGCGATTTCTATCGCTTCTTCTAGCATGGTCTCTAACTTTTCTTTAGTAGGTGTTAAATCATATCCGCCATCATTTTCATGTGTAGCTCCTACAATGATTTTTCCATTTGCGAAAGGTATAATATCTTTTTCACCATCAGGCATGATAACAGGCCAATTAGCCATCTCTTCTTGTAAGTGGAGTTGAACTAATTGTCCTTTTTGTGGGCGAATATCAACGTCTAAACCAAGTGGGGCCAATAATTCGGGTAACCAGGCACCAACTGCTAGAACAACTGTATCATACGTTTTAGCATGGATTTTGGTATGGATAACATACTCACTTGAATTTGGAGAAGAGAGGGTGACTTTTTCTGAATAATACCGAAGACCATTAGCTTGAGCTTGATCGATCAGTCTTTCTGTCAATAAAGAGCCATCTACTCGCGCACCACCTGAAGCAAATAAAGCAGATTCTTCAGAGTCATATAAAGGGAACTTAGCTTTGATTTCCTTTGGTGATAGAAGAGCCAGTTCCCCAATCTCTGGAGCATTTTCTAAACGTTTGAGCGCTGTTTTTTCTAACTTTTTTAATAAACCGAGATTTTTTTTAAAGACCAAAGCGCCTACTTGTTGATAAATATCTGAATGAGTAAGCGATTCGCCCAGATCATCCATTAGTTGCGGATAAAAAGCTGCTCCTTTTGAAGCTAGTTGGTACCATTCTTTATTGCGTCGTTGAGATAGCCAAGGGCATATAATTCCAGCAGCGGCAGAAGTGGCTTGTCCTACGCCATCATCATAAAGAGCTACTTCATAATTTTTTTGACTAAGATAAAATGCAGCGGTCGCTCCTACGATACCACCACCGATAATTGCAATTCGTTTACGTTGTGTCATTGATCCTCATCCTTTTCATCTATATCTACATGTATTTATTCATGAATAGTAAAGTACTGATGTCCCGCGAACTTTTTTATCACAACCGTACTTTGCGTATGTGCATAAAAAAATCCTTTATATTACTCTAGGATCAACTGTCCAAGACCAATAAAAAGAATCATAATATGACTAAGTATAAAACAAATAATGATTTTTATACATAAGATTTATTAAAAGAATGAAAAAACTGAGAGCGTCAATAAGTTTGTGTAAATAAATCGCCCTTCTGCAAAATAATCTGTTACTTAGTAAACATTGAAGCTAAT
>NZ_JBEMBC010000021.1:0-36988 GCF_040274425.1 Carnobacterium sp. | reverse complement strand
AAGTCGACCAATTGTTTGTTTCATCCGTTGCAGATAAGAGAAATACTATTCCCAGAAAGTCATTGAATTATCAAACACCATTGGAAGTATTTTTGAGTTACATGAGTGAAGACGTTCTGTCTAGCTTAATTTGACAAATCAGATTAATAAAAAAAGCGACTTATTTAAAAAATAAGTCGTTTTTTTTGCATTTACGTTAAGTGCTATTAGTTGAAATGCTAGAATGATTCCCGTATTTTTAATATACTAGCTATATTTTGAAATGATAGCAAAAATACTTTGGAGGAGTTTACATGATTAAAAAAAAAAAACAGTTTTTAGGAACTGTCTTTATACTTATGTTAGGTTTATTCATAAATATAGCAACACCCCTTTCAGTTTCAGCAGAAAAAGGAACAGAAAGCGATCCATATATGATCACCACTGATGTCACTTATGCTCCATTTGAATTTAAAAATGCAGATGGTGAGTATGTCGGCATTGATGTAGAAATTTTAGATGCTATTGCGCAAGACCAAGGTTTCGCCTATGAATTACGACCTTTGGCTTTCAGCGCCGGTTTACAAGCTTTGGAAAGTAATCAAGTTGATGGAATGATTGCTGCTATGAGCATCACAGATGAGCGTAAAGAGTCATTTGATTTTTCTGACCCGTATTTCGAAGCAGGTACCGTTATGGCTGTAGCAAAAGATAACGATGAAGTTACTTCATATGAAGACTTAGATGGGAAAACTGTTGCTGTTAAAGTGGGAACAACCGGAGCAGCATTTGTAGCTGAATTAAAAAAAGAGTTTAACATTGATGTTAACCAGTTTGAAGACTCGGCTACAATGTACGAAGATGTCGTTGCTGGCCATTCGGACGCAGTCTTCGATGATTATCCTGTTATGGCTTATGCTGTTCAACAAGGTCTCCAACTTCAATTCCCTCTTGATCCAGAAGCTGGCGATGTCTATGGTTTTGCCGTTAATAAAGGTCAAAATCCAGAATTACTGGAAAAATTTAATGCTGGATTAGCAAATATTAAAGAAAATGGGATTCATGAAGAAATCACAACTAAGTATACTGGTGAAGATTCTGAAGCTACTGTAAGTAGTAATGGTTTCTTGGCCTTGATTCAAAATAATTACAAAGAATTATTGACTGGGCTTGGACGTACATTAGTATTGACCCTTATCTCCTTTGCTATTGCATTAGTTGCTGGAGTTATTTTAGGATTATTTAGCGCTACTTCAAATAAACTTTTGATTGGCATTTCTTCTATTTATGTAACGATTATGCGAGGCATTCCATTAATTGTGTTGGCCTTTTTCGTTTATTTCTCTATTCCTCAATTTTTAAATATACAATTATCAGCCTATGTGGCAGGTGTAATTACATTAAGTCTTAACACGACGGCCTACATCTCTGAATTGGTTCGTGGTGGTATTCAAGCTGTGGCTGTAGGACAATTAGAAGCAGCTAGAAGTCTCGGTTTACCTTATCAAACTTCTATGCGCAAAATTATCTTACCACAAGCAATCAAAATAATGATTCCATCTTTTATTAATCAATTTGTCATTACCCTTAAAGACACTTCAATTCTATCCGTTATCGGTATCGTTGAATTGACTCAGACCGGAAAAATTATTATTGCACGTACCTATTCTTCTGGAAATATGTGGTTGATTATTGGAATTATGTACATTATTTTAATTACTATTTTAACCAAGTTATCAAACGTATTGGAAAGGAAAATGTCAAATGACTAAAGTAAAAGTGGAACATTTAAAGAAAAACTTTGGAAGCTTAGAAGTTTTAAAAGACTTGAACGTTGAAGTTCAAGAAGGAGAAGTGGTTTGTATCATTGGCCCTTCAGGATCTGGTAAAAGTACGTTTTTACGCTGTATGAATGCTTTGGAAGAAATTACAGGCGGCAAAGTCATTATCGATGACTTCGATCTTACTGATCCAAAGCAAGATATCAACAAAGTACGCGAAAATGTTGGAATGGTTTTTCAACAATTTAACTTGTTCCCTCATCTAACGGTTTTAGAAAACATTACATTAGCACCTAAAGAACTCAAAAAAGATTCCTCAGAAAATATTAAAAAACATGCATTAGAACTGTTGGAAACAGTCGGGCTTTCTGAAAAGGCAAACGATTACCCTAAATCATTATCTGGTGGACAAAAACAACGTGTCGCGATTGCACGCGCCTTGGCAATGAACCCAGACCTTATGCTGTTTGATGAACCCACAAGTGCTCTTGATCCAGAAATGGTTGGCGATGTGTTGGAAGTCATGCAAAAACTGGCTGAGCAAGGTATGACTATGTTGGTCGTGACTCATGAAATGGGCTTCGCTAAAGAAGTAGCTGACCGAGTTATTTTCATGGATGGCGGATACATCGTTGAAGAAGGAACTCCAGAAGATGTTTTTGGAAATCCCCAACATGAACGAACAAAAGACTTTTTAGAGAAAGTATTGATCTAAAGAAAGATTGTTTAACAAATGGTGTTGATACAACAAAATAAAATTTCTTCTGGAACAGACGGGTTTGCTTATGGAGAGCCATGTGACCGTCTGAAGCCTTTTGTCTTCAGACTTTCAAGCCTTAAACAAAGCGTAATCGCTAAAGCAGCTAACGCATAGAACCAAAAAAAGCTGTGCAAAAGTAATCTTTTGCACAGCTTTTTTAAATTTCTCCAATCATCATACTCATCAGACAAACATCTAAATAAACGCCATTATCTTTAACCCCTCTTGGCATGATAGCTTCTAGTTCAAAACCCATTTTTTCATAAAGGCGGCGAGCTCGTTCATTACGAGCTTGAACGGTTAGTTCTAATCGTTTTAAATTACTTGATGGACTCTTTGCCCATTCAACCAATTTTTTCATCATCGTGGTGCCTAATCGTAAACCCCAATACTCTTTTGCAATTGAAATACTGATGTCTCCGATATGATTTAATTTAGGTTTATCATTTCCATGAATTTCAGCAATTCCTACGACTTCTTCTTTATCTAAAGCGACTAATAAAACTTTTACATCAGATTCTAGAATGGCTTCAATTTCTTTATATTCTGCTTCGATACTCTTACTTGGTCCTTCGGCTCCCATTGTCATAAAGCCTGTCTCACTCGCAATTCTGTGCAAGTGTTTCAGTATATTTTCTGCATCGCTAGGGATAGCTTCTCGAACGTTTATCGCATCTCTCATTTGCTATCACTCTGACCCTCTTCAAATGAATGGAGCAATTCTTCGTACCTTTTTCCAACAGGATCAAAAGTCAACTCGCGTTCCATCAAGTCTTCTCCAGTAGGAACAAGTTTGATTTGCAAGTATTCTTGGGGTAAATCTTCTGGAATAAATGTTGCCCATTCAATAATGGAAACACCGTCTCCTTCAAAATATTCCTCTAACCCTAAATCCATTCCACCAGTTTCTTCTAGTCGATAAACATCCATATGGTATAAAGGAAGTCTACCCTCCAAATATTCTCTAATAATCGTATAAGTCGGGCTTTTAATCACTTTGCTGATTCCAAGACCTTCGGCTAACCCTTTTGTAAATGTTGTTTTACCTGCTCCCAAATTTCCTTCTAAAAGAATAACATCCCCTGGTTCAAGGAATTTTGCTAGCTCAGCAGCTACTGCTTTAGTTTCTTCTTCATTGTGTGCGTTTAATCGTTTCATGTTATTCTCCTCTATCCGTTTCTACTTATCTTTTATTGTAATTCAAGTATGTAAAAAAAGCTAAATAAAAAAATCAATTAAACGGATAGTTGTTTAATTGATTTTTTATTTAGTTCATTTATTCACTACATACCGTTATCCTTTGGTTAATAAATTGTTGATTTTCAATCTCATCAACGAGTGCCAGAGCAAAGTCAGCGTAGCTTACTTCACTTTCGCCTTCACTATTCGTTAATAGTGTGTCTTGACCCAATTGATAGTTTCCAGTTCTCTTTCCTTCAGGGTTAAAAAAAGCGGATGGACTTAAATAGGTCCAGTTGATATCTTCTGTTTGGCTTAGAAGTTCAAAAGCTTTTGCCATATTAAGTGCTGTAGGTTTTGCTTCCTCAGGAAAAGTTGCAGTGTCCATCAAACGTGTTGTATTCGTATCATCGATATACAAACTGCCTGCTCCACCGACAACGATTAGACGTGGTGCATCATGTCCTTGGATTAAGGATACAATATGAGCTAGACTTGTTTGATGCAGTTCTTCTTTTCCTTGTGGGGCATTAAATGCATCAACCACTACATCTAATTCTTTTATATCATCAAAATCTAAGTCATATAAATCTTTCTCAATATAACGGCTATCTTTACTTTCTGTTAGCTTAGAAGCGTTTCGAACCAAAGGAATGACTTCATGGCCTCTGATCAAGGCCTCTGCTGAAATTTTTGAACCTGATTTACCTGTTGCACCGATAATTCCGATTTTCATATAATTTCCTCCTTGTGCTACTGATTGTTCTTATTTAATTATAATGAGAAAGCATCCAATTGAGCAACTATTCTCTCTTTATCAAAAAAGAACATTAAAAAAAAAGCTGACTCGATTGAGTCAGCTTCTAGTTTTTATTAACCCATTAAGGTTTGGTTAGCAGTAATGATTGCTAATTTGTATACGTCTTCTTCGTTACAACCACGGGATAAATCTGAAATTGGTTTATTTAACCCTTGCAAAATTGGTCCAATAGCTTCGAAATTACCAAAACGTTGTGCAATTTTGTAGCCAATGTTTCCTGATTGTAGTTCTGGGAAAACAAATACACTTGCCTGTCCAGCAACTTTTGAATCTGGAGCTTTTTGTTCAGCTACAGAAGCAACGAATGCAGCATCAAATTGCATTTCACCATCGATGTCGTATTGAGGAGCAAGCTCTTGAGCGATCTTAGTTGCTTCTGCTACTTTAGTTGCTTCTTCAGCAACTGCTGATCCTTTAGTTGAAAAGCTTAACATAGCAACTTTTGGTTCAATGCCAAACATTTCAGCAGTTTTAGCACTTTCTACAGCGATTTCAGCTAATTCTTGAGCATTTGGATTTACATTGATAGCACAATCTGAGAACAAGTATTTTTCTTGTCCACGTCCACGCATCATGATAAATGCGCCACTTGTACGGCTAACGCCTGGTTTAGTTTTAATAATTTGTAATGCAGGGCGAACAGTGTCCCCTGTTGAGTGGATTGCTCCACTTACTAAACCATCAACTAATCCCATGTATGTTAACATTGTACCAAAGTAATTTTCATCTTTTAATAATTGAATCGCTTTTTCTTCGGTAACTTTTCCTTTACGGCGTTCTACGAAAGAAGCAACCATTTCATCTAATTTAGCATAATTAGCTGGATCAACAATTTCAATATTTTCTACATTAAAACCGCGATTTTTTGCAGCTTCTTTTACAACTTCAGGATTTCCAATCAATACGGGTTGAATTAAATCTTCAGATGCCAAACGAACTACAGCACCAAGAATACGAGGTTCAGATCCTTCCGGAAATACAATACGTACTTTTTTTCCTTTAATTTTTCCTGATAAACTTTCAATTAGTTCCACACTAACAACCTCCACTATTTGTGATTATATATACATTCCTATCATACTATTATTTTTATGAAAATGACAGTCTTTTGAGCTCAAAACCTATAAGTATTCCTTATTGAACCGATTCAGGCAACTGCCAGTTTATCGGCTCTTCACCGAATTTGTTCAATGCCTCATTTGCTTTAGAAAATGGTTTCGATCCGAAAAAACCACGGTAAGCGGATAAAGGACTTGGATGAGCTGAGGTCAACACAATGTGTTTTGATTCATCAATCAATACTCTTTTTTTTATTGAAGGATTCCCCCATAAAATAAATACCATTGGCTGATCTCGGTCACTTAATTTCTTTATGACAGAATCCGTTAATATTTCCCAACCTTTGCCTTTATGTGAATGAGCTTGTCCTTTGCGAACAGTTAAAACTGTGTTCAACAATAAAACGCCTTGTTTAGCCCACGATTCTAAATAACCATGATTTACAGGTACAATTCCTAAATCACTTTCTAGTTCTTTGTAGATATTAACTAGTGATGGAGGGATTTTTACATTTGGCAATACAGAAAAACTTAAGCCATGTGCTTGATTTGGTCCATGATAAGGATCCTGTCCTAAAATAACTACCTTCACTTCTTTATAAGGTGTCCATTCAAAAGCTTGCCAAATGTGATGCATCTCTGGGTAAACAATTGTTTCCTGATATTCTTTTACAAGAAACGCTTTCAGTAAATGGTAAGATGGCGTGTTTGTTTCTTCTTGCAAAATTGGCAGCCAGTCATTCTTTACAGATAAGGTCAACACTATTCCTCCTTTGTCTCTTTTAAAGTTCTTTCTTTTTAATTTACTTCTATCCTACAAGAATTAGTAGCTTCACACAACATTTGCTTACTATTCTTTGCTTATAATTTTGATCTTTTTTTTTGATAAATTTAAGAAGAAAAGGACATTATGCGTTTATTTTGTCTTTATTAATGGTAGACTTATTAAGACAAATGAATCTTGGGAGGAACCAAAAATGATAGAGCTTATTGTATCTGATATGGATGGAACATTATTAAATGAAAAAATGAAAGTTTCTGAAACAAACGCCAATGCTATTAAGGCGGCTATGAAACAAGGTATCCATTTTATGGTTGCAACAGGACGTGGCTTTACTGAAGCTCATCCGTTGCTTGAAGAAGTGGGCATTAACTGTTCATTTATCACTTTAAATGGAGCTCAAGTATATAACGAAGAAGGTAAAGTAATCCAAAATATTGGAATTGATAAGAAAACTGTTCATGAAATCGTTGCTGAAATAAAGAAAAGAAATCTTTATTGTGAAATGACGACATCAAATGGAATTTATTCAGACAATAAAGCTAAACGTATTGAGTCTGTGGCTTCATTATTATACGAAACAAATCCGGATACGACTTACAAAATGGCTGTTGTTTTAGCCGCTGCCCGTTTAGAAATTATGAACATCAATTACGTTGAAGATTACGAACAACTTGTGCATGATGATTCCATCGAAATTTTAAAAGTCATTGCATTTAGCGATGAAGGCCGTAAAGTACTTGGCCCGCTTACAGAGGATCTTGAAAAATCTGGAAACCTTGCTGTTACAGCTTCTTTTGTTAATAATATTGAAATCAATAACATTAACGCACAAAAAGGGATTGCTCTTGAAGAAGCTGCAAAAAAATTAAATATCCCACTTGAAAATATCATGACTCTTGGCGATAACTTTAATGATGTCTCTATGTTGAAAGTAGCTGGTTATAGTTTTGCTATGGAAAACGCTGAGGAAGAAGTTAAAACCTATGCGAAATACCGCACAACCAGCAATAATAACAATGGCGTAGCACATGCCATTACATTGGCTTTAAACAATAACTTGGAATCAGCTAAAGCCCAAAGTATCATGGAAAACGCTGAATAAAAATGATTTTCTCAAGTATTCAACGATGAAATTGCAAAGTAACAGTTTTCTTTCTTTTTTCGTTATTAGTAATAGGCTTATATTCGCTTCGCCTACCTACTGAATGAAGGGAGAGATTAATATGGATGCAAGTACACAATGGTTTTCCGCTGTAATAGAAATGATCGGTAATGTTGGTTTTCCTATCTTTATCGCCTTTTTTTTACTTCAGCGTATGGAAACCAAACTTGATGACGTTGTTAAAGCTCTGCACGAACTAAGTCAAGTTATTAAGTCAGCTGAATAAAAAAAGCCCGCCGTTTTTTACGGCGGGTTTTCTTTATTCAATTATATTCCGTTTCACTATTCTTTTTGGTATAATTAAAACAAATATATATCTGCTTAATTTATCTTTAGAGGAGCGTTCATTATGGTATTACTGTATATGAAACAAGAATACGTTTCAAGACAAGAAAAAATCCTCGTAAAAAATGAACAAGGCAAAGACTTGTACCTGATTTCAGGTAAATGGGGCAGAGTCGGCGACAGGATATCTTTATATAATATGGATGGAACTTTGATTGTAGAATTCAAACAAACCCTGCTATCCTTATTTCCTAAATTTGACATTTATGTGCAAAATAAAAAAGTGGGCTCAATAGCGAAACATCGCACTTTAAAGATGGTTTATTTTAAAGTTACCCCATTAAATTGGATTGTAACTGGAGACTTTTATAATCATCATTATACTGTACACTGTGAGGATCAACTTATTATGGAACTGGATAAAGCTTATACTTCCTTTGGGGACTATTACAAGTTGCTTATCCCTGAAGCCCAGCATGCACCCATTTGTTTGTGTATTGCTTTGATTGTTGATAATCTCACTCTAACGCGATTGCCTAAACCAGCTCCACAAAAAGTTAGCCGAGCCCTTCAAACTTTTTAACCTACGAAACAAGCATTGATCTGATTTAATTTTTACAGATCAATGCTTTTTTAATTCACTTTCCATTGCATATGATCATACAAATGATTGCCTAAAGTACATTCCCAAACCTTTTTAAAGCCTTTTTTAAGGTAAAGTTGTTGTGCCTTTTTATTTTGCTGATCGCAATTCAACCCAATAACCTTTTCATTTTCTGCTTTCGCAATAGCTGGCAGTGCTTCTATCAACTCTGTTGCTACACCTTGCCCTCTAAAATTCTCATCCGTCACTAGAGAATCTAAGTACCACTCTCCTCTAATTGTTTCAGCGTCTTTAAATAGTGGTTCCACTATCCCATACTCATTTAATTTTTCATTTAATGAATCATCAATTACAGCTTCCAACTCGCCTTTGTAACCAAAACATACGCCCGCTCTTTTTCCATCACGGATACAGATAAATGCACGATGATAACTATAACGGTAATTTTTATTTTCCATAGCTTCTTTCATCATGTTTTTTAAGCTAATCGAATCTATTTTTTTTAGCAATGGTAGTTCCATATCTTCTAAAATAATCCATACCCATTCTACTAATTGGTCTATATCTGAAAGTTCAGCCTTACGAATCATTTTCCTACCTACTTTCTTTAGAGTAATTTCCACTTCTATCATAGCGAATTAGAGATACCTATTCAACTAGTTAATCTATAAGTGAAAAACACCATCATGTTAGAACATGTCACGCAAGAATATTACATTATTGTTGCAATCGAGTTAAACTTAAATTAGAATAATAACTTAGACAAGGAGGTTTATTTATGAATTTACGAAAACAATCACTTTTTACACTTATGACAGCTTTACTACTGACAGTCATTTTCACTATACTATTGCCTGGTACAGCTTCTGCCCAAGAAACAAACAAAACTTATATTATTGGAACGGATGTTACCTTTGCTCCATTTGAATACAAAGATGTTGATGGAGAATACAAAGGAATTGATGTGGATTTGTTAGATGCTATTGCCAAAGATCAAGGCTTCAATTATGAATTACGACCTTTGGGATTTAGTGCTGCACTGCAAGCTTTAGAATCAAATCAAATAGACGGTATGATCGCTGGAATGAGCATTACACCTGAACGTCAAGAATCTTTTGATTTTTCTGACCCATACTTTGAGAGTGGCGTTGTTATGGCGGTTTCTGAATCAAATGATGAAATAACTTCTTATGAAGATTTAGAAGGGAAAACAGTAGCTGTTAAGGTGGGTACAACTGGCGCTGCTTTTGCTGAGTCTATTCAAGAAGAATTCGGTTTTGAATTGAATACTTTTGAAGATTCTGCAAACATGTATGAAGATGTCTTAACAGGAAATTCTGATGCTGCTTTTGAAGATTATCCTGTAATGGCTTATGCTATCCAATCTGGACTAGGACTAAAACTAACAATGGATCCTGAACCTGGAGACAATTATGGCTTTGCCGTAAATAAAGGACAAAATGCTGAGTTATTGGAAATGTTCAATAATGGGTTAATCAATATACGCGCTAATGGAACTTATGATGAAATATTGGATACTTACCTAGGTGATACATCTACCAAAAATGAATCAGCGAATCTTGGGTTCTTTGGTTTGATTCAACAAAATGGCGGCGAATTATTAAAAGGACTAGGTAGAACATTATTATTAACGATTATTTCTTTTGCTATTGCTACCATTTTTGGTGTTATTTTTGGTTTATTTAATGCTTCACCTAATAAAGTATTGAACTGGATAGCAACAATCTACGTAGATATTCTACGTGGTATACCTTTGATTGTATTAGCATTTTTCATTTACTTCTCAATTCCTCAATTTTTAAGTATTCAAATTCCTGCTTATATTGCTGGTGTAATCACGCTGAGCTTAAATACCACAGCTTATATTGCTGAATTGGTTCGTGGGGGTATCCAAGCAGTAGATACGGGTCAATTGGAAGCTTCAAGAAGTTTAGGACTTACTTACAATACGTCTATGCGTAAAGTTGTATTGCCACAAGCTGTTAAAATAATGATTCCATCTTTTATTAATCAATTTGTCATTACCCTTAAAGATACCTCAATTCTATCCGTTATCGGTATCGTTGAATTGACTCAAACCGGAAAAATTATTATTGCCCGTACCTACTCTTCTGGAGATATGTGGTTGATTGTTGGACTGATGTACATTATCATCATCACGATTCTAACGAAGTTTTCAAACTATATTGAAAGGAGAACATCAAATGACTAAATTAAAAGTGGAACATTTAAAGAAAAACTTTGGAAGCTTAGAGGTTTTAAAAGATTTGAACATTGAAGTTCAAGAAGGTGAAGTTATTTGTATCATTGGTCCTTCAGGCTCTGGTAAAAGTACGTTTCTCCGTTGCATGAATGCGTTGGAAGAAATTACAGGTGGAAAAGTCATCATTGATGACTTCGATCTTACCGATCCAAAGCAAGACATCAATAAAGTACGGGAAAATATTGGAATGGTTTTTCAACAATTCAACTTATTCCCTCATCTAACGGTTATAGAAAATATTACGTTAGCACCTAAAGAACTAAAAAAAGATTCTACTGAAGCTATTAAAAAACGTGCACTAGAATTATTGGAAACTGTCGGACTTTCTGAAAAAGCAAATGATTACCCTAAATCATTATCTGGTGGACAAAAGCAACGTGTTGCAATCGCACGTGCTTTAGCAATGAATCCAGATATTATGTTGTTTGATGAACCTACAAGCGCTCTTGACCCAGAAATGGTTGGCGATGTGTTGGAAGTTATGCAAAAGCTGGCGGAACAAGGTATGACTATGCTAGTCGTGACTCATGAAATGGGATTCGCCAAAGAAGTAGCTGATCGTGTTATTTTCATGGATGGCGGATATATCGTTGAAGAAGGCAAACCAGAACAACTCTTTAACCATCCTCAACATGAACGGACAAAAAACTTTTTAGAAAAAGTTTTAGTTTAAAAAAAAGATCTGCCCTACGAGTAAATTCTCGTGTGGCAGATCTTTTTTATTTTAAGCTTTAATTGTTTCATCTAATTCATTTTCTTCATTATTTTGGCTCTTTTTTTGTAAGATATGCATTGTTACAATCAATAAACCATTGAAAAGAATAATGATCCCAATCATCACAAAGTTAGCATGCCAATAAATATCATTTCCTAAACCACTGCTAATTGCTTGCCTAAACCCATAAACGGAGTATGTCATTGGTAACAATACATGAATAGACTGGAAGAACCCATTCGTCAATGGAATAGGGAACGTTCCACCAGAGCCGCCTAATTGCAAGACGAGTAATACCATTGCTAAAAAGCGCCCAACATTATCTAGTGCTACCACTAAAGTTAACACAATAGACATAAAGGCTAAGGAAGTTAGTATGGCTAATAAGAAGAATTTCCCTATAAATAAAACATCTAATCCGATTATTAATAAGATGCCACATTCCAATATAGCCATCAAAGTTGCTACAAGTATAGCTATAGAAACTTTGCTTAGCCACCACTCAAAACCTGATTTCCCTTCAAGCGCTCTCTTACGTACAGGATATATTGTAGTAAAGACCACTGCTCCAATATACAATGCCATTGACATAATATATGGTGCTAACGCTGCACCATAATTTGGTACTTCACTATATTTTTCTTGTTTTAATTCGATTGGATTTGCAAACATGTCCATTGTTTTATCCGTTGCGTCTACTTCATTAACTTTTGTGGAACCTTCCAATAAACTAGTTGATAATTGACTAGTCCCATCTTTTAACGTCTTGATTCCGTTGCCTAATGTTTGGGACCCATTGCTCAGTGCTTGTGAGCCTTCTCTAAGCTGTGTAGAGCCATCTGCTAAGCTTGTTGCACCATTAGTTAAACTAGCCGAATTTTCGTTCAAAAGAGACGTTCCCTGGGCTAATTGATTTGACCCACTACTCAATTGATTGATTCCCGCAATAAGGTTTGGCAATTGAGATGTTAATTGTCCTATACCACTGTTTAATTGTTCAGAGCCTGTGTTTAATGCTGTTGAATTGGCATTTAGTTCATCTGCTCCAGTCTGTAAGGAGTTCACTCCATTTGTATAGTTTGTTACTCCATCAACTATACCTTTTTCTCCTGACAAACCACTTTGAATAGCTGCTAAGCCTTGGTTCAATTCAGTCATTCCTTGAATGATTCCTTTATCTGAGTTAGTCCCTTGTCGTTCCAAGGCTGATTGAATACCTGTTAAACCTGTAGTCAACTCATTCATCGCTTGATTTGTTGCTGGCAATAGTTGGTTTGAACTTTGAGCTAATGTGTCTACTTGCGTTTTTAGTTCAGTTAATTGATCCATAAGCCCACTAACGGCAGCTAATTCTGTCTGTAAATCGGTTAGCGAAGTACCCGTTTCATTTGCAGCTACTGCTGTATTATTTATATCTTCACTTGCAACACCTATTTGATCTTTGATTGCGGTTATTTCAGTTTCTTTTTGATCAGTTGTTGTCTCTACTGCATTTACCAATTCATTTTGTTGTTCAGGAGTTAAACTACTAAATGCAGTTGTATCGTGTAATGCTGAAACGGTAGCTGAAGTGGTAGCTGCATTGTCTGCTTGAATCGCTTTTTCAAGTGCATCAACTGCAGCCGTTACTTCAGTTAAGTCTTCTCCCGTTTTTCCAATATTTTGAGCAACTTCGGTTAAACTTGTTCCAGATTGTTGCAAATCCGTTTGAATACCACTAAAATCAGCTCCACTAGTTTGTTCATTAAGAAGAGAATCTAATTTTTGAATCCCTTCGTTCATTGAAGACAAGTTTTCCATTAAAAATTGTAATTGCTCAGCATTTTCATTAGATAAGCTGTTATCTAATTCTGAGGAAAGCTGGTTCAAACCAGTTAACAATTGATCGCTACCTGATTTAACTTGATCAACACCATTGCTGACTTCAACTGTGCCTGCTTGTAAGGCCGAAGAATTTGCGTTCAGGACTTTTGTCCCATCAGCAAGTTGTGAAACGCCAGCAGTATAGGTTTTCAGTCCATTTGTGAGTTCTGTTGAACCATTTGCTAAAAGAGATCCACCATTTTCTAATGGTTTTACTTTTGAAGATAGTTGATTGATTCCATTGTTTAGCTGTTCTGCTCCATTGTTTACTTGAGCCACTCCTGTTGTGTATTCTTTTATTCCAACTTCCAGCGTTTGTGTTCCTTCTTCAAATGTTAACGTACTTGAAGCTAGCTTTTCTAGATTTTCTGTTAATTGTTGGCTTCCATCGGTTAATTTTCCAGTTCCCTCATCAATTTCGCCTGCTCCATCAGCCGCTTCTGAAAAACCTGTTCCAATTGTGCCTAACTGTTCAAAAATTGCTTCGGTATAAGCTTTTGTTACATTCGCAGATACCTCTGTTTTAACATCTTTTGCAGCAGATTTGCTGATGACTTCTCCAATATAATTTAACGATCCATTTGTTTCATAATCAATTGTCATTTTTTCTGGATTTGTCTCCATCAATGTAGCAGCATCTGTTGAAAAATCTGTTGGTAATGTCATTACCATATAATATTCACGGTTTTCTAAGCCCTTTTGCGCTTCTTCTTGAGACACAAAGTGCCAATCCAATGCATCATTCTTCTTGAGCTTATCAACAACGTCAGATCCGATATCAAGCTGTTTTCCTTGGTAGTCAACAGAGTGATCTAAATTAACTACAGCCACAGATAATTTATCTGTATTACCATAAGGATCCCAGTTAGATTTCAAAAAGAATCCAGCATACATAATAGGTATAAATAATATAACCATACAAGAAATCAGCAACATTTTATTAGAGGCTAATTTCTTCCATTCCGTTTTTAACATGTCCATTTTACTTGTACATCCCTTTCAATCTAACGACTTTATTTTTTATTCCAGTCAATAGCAGGCATTTCATTTTTTCCTATTGATGACCAAACAAGCTGATCTAACGTCTGACGCTTTAGAAAATTTGTGTATTGATTATCTGCCTCTTCAAAAGTCGTTACTAAGGTTTTCTCTCCATTACTAGCTGGTTCTCCTATATCTGAGAAAACCTGGTTAATCATTCCTGAGTTTGGATAAGTGACAATCTTACCTTCTAATGCTTCAACAATTTCCAGTAAGTTTATTTTTTCAGGCTTTTTAGCTAATATAAAACCGCCATTGCTTCCAGGAATTGATGTTGCTAATCCGCTAACAACTAATTTTCGGATAATTTTTCTGATATAAGAATGAGATGTTCCTTTTAAACGACTATTTAATACATGCGAAGTAATTGGAATATAATTATCTTGAGTAGAAAGCATAGCTAATATACAGATTGCTTGTTCCAAACCTTTTGTTAACTTCATTGTTTCCCTTCTTTCTATTCTCTGTAGGTTGATTGTGGACTTTGAATGTCCACGACGAATAATATACCCCTTCCTTTATAAAATTACAAGTATTTTATTCTTAAATCTTTGATTAATATAAAATAAAAAATGAATTTTACTAGACAAGTTTAACGGTTCAAGCTATCCTAAATGTACAGAAATAAAGGAGTTGATCTGACATGTTTTTGGACATAACCGAACTCGCTCAACAAAAAATTAAACAGACCTGCTCTCATCACACAGGACAATTGGTATTTTATTATGAATCTAGAATCGGCTGTACGTGCGGAAATAATGGTATTTTCTTATTAAAAATCACTCAGCAAAACGATTCCGAATTAGATGCAACTTTAGCCTCTTCTTTAGGTAACTTGCCTATTCAAGGATGGAGTCTTCCTTTTTTAGATGAAAAGATGAAACTAGATTACAATGAAATAAAACATGCTCTTATTTTACGTAGCGATAGCGGTCTTATTAATGATAATGTAATAATTCTTAATGATAATAATCAATCTATTTCTTAATTCCTTAAACAGAACAGTAGACATCTCTCTGTTTTTCATTTATAATTTACTTACTAAATAAAAGTGAATCGAAAATCGGAGGGATTTCATGTTTTTAACAGTAACTGAACCTGCAATAGAACGTATCAAAACGATCCAAGCACAATATCCAGGAAAATTAGCTTTATATTATAACCGTATCACTGGTGGATATGCTTGTGGAATTGTAGGAACCTTTTCGCTAAAATTGCTTACTAGTCCTAGTGAAGAGTTGAATGCCACAATTGATTCAACATTTGGGAAAATAGCCGTTCAAAAGGAACGCTTAACTGACTTATCAGAAAACGTTATTTTAGATTACAAAAACTCAAAGAACAGTTTAATTTTAAGAAGTGATGCTGGATTAATAAACGATGACGTTACGGTTCTTGATAACGATAATAACAAACTATTTTAATCGTTATTTTATGGTTGTATGACAAATAGTGTTGGTGCATCAAACTAAAATTTCTTCTGGAATGAACGGGTTTGCTTGTATAGAGCCATGAGACCGCCTGAAGCTTATAACTTCAGACTTTCAAGCCTCAAACAAAGCGTAATCGCTGAAGCGTCAACGCTCTGTAATTCGCATTGAATCCTTTACACGGCTACAAGCAACCCCTATTTCTCCAAAAATTTTGTATAATCGAGTTTAAAAATCTACCAATACTAAAAATTATAGAACCATCAAAAAAAGCTAAGAAAAAGGATTAACTCCTTTTTCTTAGCTTTTTTATATTCTTATTCCAGGCTTTCTTTGATTCTCACAGCTGTTTTTAGCGGGATCCCGAGACCGTTTATTTCTTCCACACTGGCTTCTTTTACATTTTTAACCGATTTAAAATGTTTTAGTACTTTTGTACGTGTTTTTGGTCCAACACCTTCGATACGATCCAATTTAGAGGATAAACTATTCTTTCCACGTAATTGGCGATGAAATGTGATTGCAAAACGGTGAACCTCATCTTGAATCCGTTGGACAAGGTAAAATGCTTGGCTAGTTGGTTTAAGAGTCACTTTTTGCAGGTCCTCTCCAAAAATAAGTGAGGAGGTTCTATGTTTATCATCTTTCACCATACCTGCTACTGGAATGGATAACCCAAGTTCATTTTCAAGTATATTAATAGCCCCATTAACTTGAATTTTCCCACCATCCATTAAAATCAAATCAGGCAACGGCTTGCCTTCTTTTAAAAGCCTTGTATAGCGTCTGCGAATAACTTCTTCAGTTGTTGCCAGTTCATTGCTACCAGAAACACTTTTTATTTTGTATTTTCGATAATTACTTTTATCTGGCTTTCCATCTAAAAAGGAAACCATAGCTGAAACCGGATTTGTTCCTTGAATATTAGAGTGATCAAAGGCTTCAATGCGACTGACTAAAGGTAAATTTAATGCTTCTGATAATTCTTTGATCGCCCCGATTGTTTTGCGATCATCCATCTCAATCAGTTGGAATTTTTCATTTAACGATATTTCACTATTTTTTGTCGCTAGATCCAACATATCCTTTTTACGTCCTTGGATTGGAACTTTGACTGGAATTTCCAATACTTCTGATAGAATTTTTGTATCTACACCGTTTGGAACCAATACTTCTCTAGGAAGCAGGTGATTGTCTTCTTGATAAAATTGAACAATGTAAGAGGCTAATTCTTCTTGAGGTGTATCGTAGCAAGGAAAAATAGTCGCTTCCCGTTTAATTAACGTCGCTTGTCGAATAAAGAATACTTGAATGGAGATCCAGCCTTTATTCATGTAATAACTGAAAACATCTCTAGTCGTAAAATCATTGGTAATAATATTTTGTCTTTCTACAGTTGTTTCAATATATTGAATTTGATTGCGATATTCAGCTGCTCGTTCAAAAGCCAGTTCTTCAGCTGCTTGCATCATTTTACTTTTCAATATTTTTTTTATTTCTTTTACATCACCGTTCAAGAACCGTTTAATTTTGTCGATTTGAGCATCATACTCTTCTTTAGGAATCTCATGATCACAAGGACCAATACATTGCCCAAGATGGTAGTACAAACAGGCTCTCTTTTGATATCCATTGCATTTTCTCAACGGATAAACTTTTTGGATAAACTGTTGAGTCTCACTCGCTGCATATACGTTTGGATAAGGACCGAAATAATGACCTCCATCTCTCTTTACTTCAGATGTAATAATGAGTTGTGGATCTTTTTCATTTGTAATTTTTAAATAAGGATAACTTGTCCCTTGTTTTAATTTAATATTGTATTTTGGCAGGTGTTTCTTTATTAAGGTAATTTCAAGCAGTAAACATTCTTTATCGGTTGAAGTAATAATGGTTTCAAAATCAACAATTTCTTCAACCAATAGCTGGGTTTTCCCTTCGTGCGTTCCTCTAAAATAAGACCGTACTCTTTTTTTTAAATTTTTAGCTTTTCCGATATAAATAATTTCTTTCTCTTTATTTTTCATTAAGTAGCATCCTGGTAAGTCAGGAAGCAACAGTAGTTTATTATTAATATGTGTACTAACCATATCTATGATTCCCCTTATATTCTTCATTACTTTTTTAGCGTAACTCTATAATCCTTATTCACTAGTTTACCATTAAACAGTAAAACAACGACAGAATTAATACTCTGTCGTTGTTTTTGTCTTATTATTTTTTAGTAGAACTAAATAAAAACCAGTTATTAAATGCACTGTAATCGGAGTAACCTACTACAATATCTTGATATACATATTTCTTTCCAAGCTTATGTTCACCTGATTTATATTTCTCTTCAATATCTTGTGCCATTGCTTGATACAAATTTTCTATTTGTTCTCCGTCAAGTTGTCCATATTTGTTTTCCCATGATTCTAAAAATGCTTCTTCATCACTATCTAAATAAAAATCAATTTCCACTTGCTCCGCCACTTGAAT
This sequence comes from Carnobacterium sp., assembly GCF_040274425.1. Taxonomy (NCBI): domain Bacteria; kingdom Bacillati; phylum Bacillota; class Bacilli; order Lactobacillales; family Carnobacteriaceae; genus Carnobacterium; species Carnobacterium sp. The sequence goes on along the minus strand of NZ_JBEMBC010000021.1, from coordinate 18,762 downwards.
CACCTTTTCTAAGAAACTTTTAATTTAAGATATTGATCGTAATTGTTTTTCTGCCAAAATTATTAGCTTGTTGAACGCTCGGGAAATGAATATCGATTTTATTTCCTTTTATTGCTCCACCAGTATCACCGGCGATAAATATCCCATATCCTGGTATTTCAACCATAGAACCTAAAGGGATAACTCTTGGATCTACTGCTATAACCATGGGGTTGCTTTCTAGATTGATTCCTGTTGCTGTATGAGTACTTAAATTAGCTTGTTTTGTTGAATAGCCCGTTGCAGAAACGACAATTGATTTTCCTTTTGAAGATGTTTCTGTACTTTCAGCAGGTTTAGTTGTTGCTGTTTTTTCAGTTTCAACAGTAGATTCTGTTTTTTTAATTTCCGTTTGATTGTTTGATGATTCAGTTGCAGTTGTTGTCACTACCGCTGATTCTTTTTCTGTTTTTGTTGCAAGAGTTGCCTTAGCTTCAGCAGCTGCTTTATCTGCTGCTGCTTGTTCTTCTTTTGCCTTAGCCTCTTCCGCTGCTTTTTCCTCTGCTTCGGCAATTCTTGATTCTTCTAATTCACGTTGTTCATCTAACTCATTTAAAATTGCTTGATTTTCATCCATTGTTTCTTGAAGACTTGCGACTTGTGTATCTAATTCTTCTTTTTGTTCTTTAGCTTCTACTGTTTGATTTTCTAATAAAGCTAAATCTTTTTCTAATTCATTTTTTAAGTCTGCTAATTCTTGTTTTTCATCTTCAGCTAATTCCAATTGATCATTTCCTGCTGATTGGAGAGTAACTAAAACATAAGCACGATTAAATAAGTCTGTAACACTTTCAGATTCAAATAATGACACTACTACGTTTTGATTTACTTCTGCTGTTTGCATCGATAAAATACGTTCTTTGGCTTGATCCAATCGTTCTTTAACAACTTCTTCTTGTTCTGAGACTGTTTCACTAGTTGCTTGAACGGTCTCTTTTAAAACTTCAATTTGAGTGGTTAATTCTTCTAGCTCACTATTTTTTTCATTTACCTTAGTTAATGCTTTATTGATTTGACTATCAATTTCTGCCATCTCTTTTTCTTTTGTATTCTGTTGCGATTCAATTTCATCTAATGTCGCTGCAAAACCAACGGTCGGAATGACGTTAACCAATAATAAAGCCATCATAAGGCTGGAAACTAGTTTTTTTATTCTCACAAATTGACAACACCCTTCTCTTCTACTTTTAAGCTCTTCAATGATTATAACCAATAAAACGACTTGTTATATTTCTTTACGATTACTTTTTATTACAAAACCTTTTTTTAGTATGCTAAAATTGTAATAATCGTATTAGGAGGATGAAAAATGTCTAAAAAAATCTATTTTGCTAGTCCACTCTTCTCTGAGATGGAAAAAAGTTACAATGAAAAGCTTGTCCTTAGTATTAGAGAAACTTATTCAGAAGTAGATGTCTATGTTCCTCAAGAACAAGGTGAAATAAATGATAAAAATACTTATGCTGATTCGATCGCTATTGCTAAATATGATACCGAGGCACTGCTAGCTAGCCAATTAATGGTAGCTGTCTTAGATGGTTCCACAATTGATGTCGGTGTTGCTACAGAAATTGGTGTTGCTTATCAAGCCGGAATTCCAATTGTTGGTCTGTATACTGATTCTCGTCAACAAGGTGCTACAAATCCTCAAAAGTTAGCCGCTTTACAAGAAGTTGCAGAATCTCAATTCTCTTATGTCAATCTTTACACGGTTGGACTTATAAAAATGAATGGTGCTATTTATAGCACTTCAGAAGATTTTATTACAGCAATTAATGATTATTTGTAATTTTTTGTAACAAAAGAGCAATGGAAACCAATTGGCTTCCATTGCTCTTTTATGTGCTTTTCTTTAACTATCTTCTATATTTAAAGAACACGAGTTGTTGGTTCAGTAAACCAGCTGATGAATAACCCAATTACAAAACCAATTGCAGCTGGAAGAATCCATCCCATTCCGATACTGAATAATGGAAGATACTCATTGCAAAATGCTAAGAATTCTTGCACTCCATTAACACTTTGAACGTTTTTTGGTAATGCTTTGAATAGATCTGCCACACTTACCACTAAAGTAAATGCTGTTGTTGTCACATAGACTACTTGTCTATCCTTGAATAAAGGAGACAACAGAGCTAATAAAATCAGCGTTATTGCTAATGGATACAAGAACATTAAGACTGGTAATGAATACGCAATAATATTTGTTAAACCTACATTAGCGACTAGCGTTGTTAAAACACTAAATACAACAACATAAGCTTTGTAGCTGATCGAACGAGGAAACATTTCTTTAAACGTTTCCGCACAAGCTGTAATTAAACCAATCGCTGTTTTTAAACATGCCACTGTTACAATCACCGCTAGCAGCACACTACCTAATGAACCGAAATAAAATTGAGAGATTTGCGTTAAGGCAATTCCGCCATTTTCTGAAACTGGAAATTGCCCAACACTCATTGTGCCTAAATAAGCTAAACTAGCATAAATGATTCCCATTAAAATAATGCTGATCAACCCAGATTTGACCGTGTCTTTTGCTATTTCACTTGGTTTAGTTACTCCAAGATTTTTAATCGTTTGAACCACGACTATCCCAAAGGCTAGAGAAGCTAATGCATCCATTGTGTTATATCCTTCAAGAAATCCACTAACAAAAGGTTGATCGATATAATTACCAGTGATAGGTGCTTCTGCTATCCCTCCCATTGGACGAATAAATGCTGTTAAAATTAAAACACCTAAAAACACCAAGAATATAGGATTTAATACTTTACCAACATATACCAATATTTTCGTTGGTTTTAAAGAAAGAAATAATGCGACACCATAAAATAAAATAGAAAAAATTGCTAATCCTAATGTTTGATAGTTTGCACTGATGTAAGGTGTTATCCCGATTTCATAAGAAACCGTACTTAACCTTGGTAGCGCAAAAAATGGTCCAATTGTTAAATATAAAGCTACTGTCATAAAATAGCCATAATAAGGATGAATGCGACTAGCTAAATCAAATAACCCATTACTTTTGGAAAGCCCGATAGCAATTACACCTAAGAATGGCAACCCAATACCTGTGACTAAAAACCCTAATGTAGCCCAACTTACACTTGAACCTGCCACTTGCCCCATGTGAACGGGAAATATTAAATTACCAGCTCCAAAAAACAAACCAAACAACATGGATCCTATATAAAGATAGGAAGACAATGTTAATCCTTTTTTCATAAAAAACCGTCCTTTCTAACGTATCTGTGTTACACGTAACTTAAATAATAGCTTTTTTGACACTCTCCTTCAAGTAAAATCCTTAATACGATTGAATCTTACTAAAAAAGATCTTTATTGCTTTTATAGATGATGACACAATTAAAAAAACTGTTAGACTATTTTAACGATCAGTATTTCTCAACATTAAGAAAACACCTCCTAGTTATAGCGAGGTGCCCCTTATTTATTTTTTAAATTTAGTATTGTTGATCGTAGTCAATCAAGTTTACAGGCAATTTTTCTTCAGCCAAGTAAGCTTTTAGATTTTCTTCAAAGATAGCAAATAGACGTTTTTTGAAATGTTCAGCGATTCCAGTAATATGAGGAGTAATCAAAACATTTTCTCTATCCCATAGTGCGCTCTCCTCTGGTAAGGGTTCTGTTTCAAAAACATCTAATCCGGCGAAAGCTATCTGACCATTATCAAGAGCTGCTATTAAATCGTCTGTTTTAACCGTTGGTCCTCTTCCAACATTGACAAAAAGAGTTCCTTTTTTCATTTGGGAGAAAATATCTTGATTAAAAAAGTAATGCGTTTGATCCGTATGCGGTAAGATATTTATGACGATGTCCGCTTGTTTCACTTGGTCAACTAGTTCCGGCTGCTTAATTAATTGATCCATGTATTCAACATCTCTTCCACTGCGATTTACACCGATTGTTTTCATATTAAATGCTTTTGCCAATCGTCCAACTTCCAAGCCGATTTTACCGGTTCCTACGATCATGATCGTTTTTCCGTGCAATTCCATCAATTTATCTACTTGCTCCCATGTTTTGGTTTGTTGATCTTTAACTGACTTTTGAATCCCCCTAGCGTAAGCCAATAGTATACCAAAAACCGATTCTGCAATCGGCACACTATGTATCCCACTTCCATTAGTAAGTAAGATATTTTTTTGTTTTAGCTTTCCTAAATCAAGAAAATCGACACCCGCTGCTTTTCCTTGTGCCCACTTCAACTGACTTTTTTCATTTTCTAATAACTCTTGTGAATATTGTCCTGTCCATCCATATATGATTTCAACAGACTCTAAAGAGATCTCTTTTCCATCTGTTTCCCAACCTTTAATCAATTCATATTCTGGAGCTAGTTCTTTTAGCGTTTGAAGTTGTTCTTTTGTTGTTTCTTGCATCAGTAAAATACTTTTTTTAGTCATTTTAAAATCACCTTTTCTTTTTTTCTTTTATTATCTCATTACAAAAAAAGATAGCAAAGAATTTCCCTTATCTAATTTCATTTTTTGTTAATTTATACATCTTAAATGGTACAATAGAATGAGAGATAGAGGTTTAGAACGGGGTGCTTGGATGGATAAAGAACATTTGCTGATGACAAAAATAATTATTGAGGGTGACTTTCATGATTTTCAACTGTACAGTGGGAAGTTTTATTTGTGGACCAATCAAAAAAACTTGAACATCTACAATTGGAACAAATGGATGCAACAATTGACTTTAATTGATCGACCCATCTATTTAGAACCACAACCTACTGAGCAATTACGCGTTACATTAGATGAATTAGCCCCATTCTTAGAACGAACCCTTTCTTTTTCTGAATCAATTTACGATAGTGCTTTATTTAACCATACCTTGTATTTTTCAGATTATACTGGGTTTTATCGTTATTCTTTAGTAAGAAAAGACGCTGAAAAAATACGCATTTGGGAACAGCCAGTTTATTCTATCTCACTATCGTCTACAGGAAGAATGGCGTTATCTGCTGGAGAAGCTGGTCTTTTTGAATACTTACTCTCTTCTTACTATTATTATGAACAACTTGAACGCCAAGTTGCCACACGTGTGTATCAACTAAATTCCCATTATGCTTCTCAAGCGATATGGGATCATCATGATCTTATTCAATATGGTCGAAGTCAATCTGAGATAACGTACAAAACTCAATTTAATGAACAAAAAGGTCAGTTGCACGTTATTAGTAGTTTGCCTATAACTCAGTTAAGCGACTCTTTAACTAGCAGTGTGCAAGAATATTTGCTGCCTTTATCTTTAAATCCACCTTCCATGCAAGATGGTCTTCTATTTTCATTTGAAATGGATCAGCAAAAAGTAAAAAAAGATCGTTTATATCGTTCTAAGTCTGTTCGCTTAATAGAGAAACTTCCAGCTACCCTTGAAAGCTCACCAAATTCAACCGATTTCTTACTAGTCGTTCCTGCTTCAGCTATCTTTAAAGTTATTTTACAAAATGAAGTTCTATTAGAACTCCCTAGACAAGAGATTCAGAAATTTAGAATTTATAACCGAACACGGCATTACCGTAATCAATTGCATATTTTACTAGACGAATCATTGATTTTATATCTGTTCACAGAAATTAATCGTTAAAAAGAGTCCTTAGATGATGATCTAAGGACTCTTTTAACTTTTTTATTAAGCGTCTAATGGATCTTTACCCAGGTAAGCTTGCAACATCCAAACTGTTTTATCTACACCAGATTTATACCCAATCAATAGGTCTTGTGTTGCATCGTCTCCTGCTTCACCCGTGAGAACAATTCCTTTTGCTAATTTATCCCCAATGATTCTATAATCTGAAACAGTTGATGCTACCATTTCCTCAGCAGTTTCTTTTCCATCATATGGTGCTTCTTTAACTAAAGAATGTTCTAAAAACTCTCCTAAAGACGCATAAGGTTTTCCGCCTACTGCAATCAAACGTTCTGCTAATTCATCAAATTGTTCAGTTACTCCGTCATACAGTTCTTCAAAGGTTTCATGCAACTTAAAGAAATGAGGACCTTTTACATAAAAGTGATGTTGATACAGTTTAATGTTAAAAACCCCATAAGTTGCAACCAATTCATTTAACAATTCTTGTACTTCAGTTTGTTTTTCCACTATTCTATTCCTCCTGTTTGTTTTATTTATTAACTTATACTTATTATAATCTAACTAATCATTATAGTCTAGCATAACCCCCCTGTTTTAAAAAAAATTTAAACGATTGTTATTCATTAAATAATTAGACTATTTTACCCATTTAAAATAGTTTGTAGGCAATTTACGAATAAAAGAATCCCTAACATCGCATTTCATGATTATTTGTGCTAAAATGGTCAAGATATATAAAAGAATAGGGGTAAATAAATTAAATGATTACAGTAACTAATGTAAGTTTACAATTTTCAGATAGAAAATTGTTCGATGATGTAAATATAAAATTCATTCCTGGCAATTGTTATGGTCTAATTGGTGCAAATGGTGCAGGTAAGTCAACTTTCTTAAAAATATTAGCTGGTGAGATTCAACCTTCAACCGGTAATGTTTCTATGGGTCCCGATGAACGTTTGACTACTTTAAGTCAAAATCACTATGGTTTTGAAGATTATACTGTTTTAGAAACAGTTATTATGGGACACAAACGTTTATACGAAATAATGAAAGAAAAAGATGCTGTCTATATGAAAGCTGACTTCACTGATGCAGATGGTATTTTAGCTGCTGAATTAGAAGGCGAATTCGCTGAATTAGATGGTTGGGAAGCTGAACCTCAAGCAGCTGTTATGTTACAAGGTCTAGGAATTTCAGAAGATATGCATGATAAAAAAATGAGTGAGTTAACAGAAGGTTTAAAAGTTAAAGTCTTGTTAGCACAAGCTTTATTCGGTAAACCTGACGTTCTTCTATTGGATGAGCCTACCAATGGTTTAGACAAACAATCAATTGAATGGTTAGAAGAATTCTTAATTGATTTTCCTAATACTGTTATTGTTGTTTCCCATGACCGTCACTTCTTAAACAAAGTTTGTACTCATATGGCTGACGTTGACTTTAGTAAAATCAAATTATATGTTGGAAACTACGACTTCTGGTTAGAATCTAGCCAATTAGCTTCTAAATTACAAGGTAATGTAAATGCTAAAAAAGAAGAGCAAATTAAAGAACTACAAGCCTTTATTGCTCGATTTAGTGCAAATGCGTCTAAGTCGAAACAAGCGACTTCTCGTAAGAAAATGTTAGAAAAAATTACTTTAGATGATATTCAACCTTCTTCTCGTCGTTACCCATTCGTTGGATTTACTCCTGAACGCGAAATTGGAAATGACCTTTTGCGTGTTGAAAATATTTCTAAAACAATTGACGGCAAAAAAATATTAGATAATATTACTTTTACGTTAAATAAGGACGACAAAGTTGCCTTTTCAAGTAAAAATGATATTGCTATTACTGTTTTATTCAAAATTTTGACGGGCGAAATGGAACCAGATTCTGGTACATTTAAGTGGGGAGTAACGACTTCTCAATCTTACTTACCAAAAGATACTACTGACGAATTTACTGATGCAAAGTTAACCGTTGTAGATTGGTTGCGTCAATTTGCTTCTGCTGAAGAAAATGACAATACATTCTTACGTAGTTTCTTAGGTCGTATGCTTTTCTCTGGTGAAGATGTACTAAAAGAAGTATCTGTTCTTTCCGGTGGAGAAAAAGTTCGTTGTATGTTATCTAAAATGATGTTGAGTAAATCAAACGTTTTAGTAATGGATGATCCCACAAATCACTTGGACTTAGAATCTATTACAGCTTTAAATGATGGCTTGATTGCTTTTAAAGGCTCAATATTATTTGGTTCACATGACCACCAATTTATCCAAACCATTGCAAACCGCATCATCGAAATTTCTCCAAATGGAGTTGTCGATCGTGCTGAAACAACTTATGATGATTTCTTAGATAATAAGTCTGTTAAAGAACAAATTGCGGCTTTATACGCTACCGTATAAATTGCTTGATAAATTAAAAACACTCATGAAAAGAAAATCTTTTCATGAGTGTTTTTTTTATTTTCTAGCTTTATGCACTTTTAATTTTTTCCCTTTGATCGTACGATCTTGCATTTCTTCAATAACTAATGGACCTTTTCCATTTAGAATATCGATATATGTGACATTCTCTTGAATGGTAATAATACCAATATCATCAGCATTGATTCCAGGGATTTTAGCAATCGTCCCAACAAAATCGACTGCACGCATTTTTTTCTTTTTCCCGCCGTTAAAATAAACTTTAGTAATACCGCGATTCAATTCTTTTGAACGTACTTGTTTCAATGGTGGACGTTCTTGTAATTTTTTCTCGAAAGCAGATTTATGACTTTGAACTAATCGTGTAGTTGGCAATGAGACTTCAATAACCGTTTGACCAGCATACTCTTTCACTTCATTCCACCATTTTTCTTCTCTAGGTGTCACCAGTGTCAAAGCCATTCCAGTTTTTCCAGCTCTACCCGTACGACCAGTACGATGCACAAAGCTCTCTTTTTCTACTGGTACGTCAAAGTTGACTACGTGTGTTACATTTTCAATATCGATTCCTCTGGCAGCAACATCCGTTGCCACTAAATAACGGAATCTTCCTTGTCTGAAATCATCCATAACGGAAAAACGATCCTCTTGAACCATTCCACCATGAATTTTATCAATTGGCAATCCTGCTTTATTTAAAAATGTGTATAAGTTATTCACAGCTTCTTGTGTATTGCAAAAAATCATACATGAATCTGCGTTTTCCACAGTTAATAAGTCAAGCAGTTGCTGCTCTTTCTTGTCTTCTTGTACCTTGACACTCGATTGAATGATTTTAGGTTTTGATAATTCAGTTGTCTCAATAACAATGGATTGTTTATCTGACTTCATGTAAAAACTTGCTATACGTTCAATTTCTTTTGGCATTGTTGCTGAGAAAAGTAGTGTTTGACGTTCTGCAGGTAAAAAGTTAATGATCGCTTCTACTTGGTCCGCGAATCCCATATTTAACATCTCATCAGCCTCGTCTAAGACTAAGCATTCGATTTTTTCTATTTTGAATGTTCCTTTTTGTAAGTGATCTAATACACGACCAGGTGTACCTACAACAATATGACTTTTTTGTTTCAACTCAGATTTTTGAGTATCAAATGAGGCTTTACCATAGACTGCAGTAGCCTTTACTCTCTTTAAACGGCCAACATTCATTAAGTCTTCTTTAACTTGAATAGCCAGTTCTCTTGTTGGAACTAAAACAAGCACTTGAGGTTTGTTTTCTTCCCAATCGACTTTTTCACATAGCGGTACTCCATAACTAACTGTTTTTCCGCTTCCTGTTTGTGATTCTACAATAACATCTTTTCCTTCTAATGCTAATGGAATCACTTCTTCTTGAACTTTAGTGGGATGAAAGTAACGTAAGCTTGTTAAAGCAGCAACGATCTCATCACTAATTGCAAATTCTTCAAATGTTTTCTTTTTATTCATAATAACCTCTTTCAATTGTTCAGTTTCTCTTAGTATAACAGCATATGCACAAAATTACTTTCTTTTAAAGAGATAATTTAGTAAAACAACTTAATAAGTGTCAAGAATCGAACCTTTTGACGACTATTTTTCCATTGAGTTTCGTATAAGAACATAAAAAAACGTGGTATACTACTAACGAAAATGATTAGTTTTTTATAGGAGGAATCATAGTGAAGACTATTCTTGTATTGCATACTGGCGGAACCATCTCAATGAGTGAGGATCAAACAACTGGGAAAGTTTCCCCAAACTCAGAAAACCCTTTAAATAAACGTGGTCATTTGTTTGATAATGTGGCGAATATGATTGTTGAGGATTTTTTTCACTTACCCTCTCCACATATGACACCTGATAAAATGCTTTTATTAAAAAATAGAATCCAACAAGCGATTGTTGCTAATGAAGCAGATGGAATCGTTATTACTCATGGAACAGACACATTGGAAGAAACAGCGTATTTTTTGGATCTGACACTAAAAACAACAATTCCAATTGTTGTAACTGGAGCTATGCGTTCAATCAACGAAGTCGGTTCAGATGGACTGTACAATTTCCAAAGCGCTATCTGGGTTGCTCTTTCTCAAGAGGCTAAAGAAAAAGGTGTTTTAGTCGTGATGAATGATGAGATCCATACTGCGCGCTATGTGACCAAAACCCATACAAGTAATGTTGCTACTTTCCAAACACCTACGTTCGGACCAATTGGATTGATTTCAAAAAATAAAGTCCTCTTTTTCCAAAAATTAATTGAAGAAGAAGTTTATTCGATTGAAACTGTAAGTAAAACTATTTTTCTACTAAAAGTTTACGCTGGAATGGATGGAACGTTATTTGATGCTATAAATCAACCTACTACTGATGGTCTCGTGATTGAAGCCTTAGGCGCCGGCAATCTGCCGCCTGCTACTTTATCTGCCCTAAATCGTTTGATAGCCAATCACATTCCCGTCGTGCTTGTGTCACGCTCATTTAACGGTATTGCGCAAGATGTTTATGACTACAAGGGTGGAGGTAAGCAACTGAAAGAAGCTGGGGTTATTTTTGCAACTGGATTATCTGGCCCTAAAGCACGTATCAAATTACAAGTAGTCTTAAGCCAAGATACCTTACCTCGCTCACTCGAAGAGTACTTTTAATAAAAAAGAGAGTGGGACAAAAAGCGTTTAGACCCGAATCACTGGAACGAATAAGCGCAGTATGGTCATCGACCATCGAGCATTATTCGTGAAGTGGACGTCGGGTCTGCTTTTTGGAGCACGTTTTAGAATAAACATTCGTATATAGAAAAGAGGCTGGGATTTTTATCCCAGCCTCTTTCCTTTTTTAGTTAGTCAACTGTTTTCCATACAATACTGGCTTCACAATTTGTAACTCCTTCAGCCACTATACGATGGGCCGTAATCATGTCGTTATCTATAGTTTTTGTTGTACTCATTTCACTGTGGATCAATTGTCCATAATGAACTTCCTTTTCAAACTTGATTGTCATACTTTCTATTTCGTGAGTTGTAAGAAATTCAAGAGTTAATGTGTCAATAGCCCACTCTATATATTTAGAGTTGTTCACATGTCGGTTGCTATCAATATCTAAGTATCTTACACGGTACTCTTTAGAGATCATCGTTTCTTCGTCGACTTTTATTGGTTTTGGACTGCGCACTAATTTCTTAGTAAATTCAGATTCATACGGTGCTACAAGCTCATCTGGCACACGTGCCATTTTACGTTCTTCCACATTCATTAGAGCAAATGTACTATTAACGGTCACACATAAATTGCCTTCTGCATCGTATACTCTAAACGTCCGGTAACAAAACAACTTATTGTAAGAGGTAGCTTGGGTTGTAATGTTGATTGTTTCATAAAAAGCCGGCATCCGTTCAACTTTCACTTCATATTGAAGAATGATCCAAGCTAATCCTTTCTCAGCTAAAACTTCGTCCCCTACTCCTAATAAATAGCTTTGCTCACCCGATACGTGAAGCATGACATTCAACAGCATAGAAAGTGTCATTTTCTGAGTTGTATCACACTCGTAATATTTAATTTGATGCTCTTTTTCATATATTTTCCCACTCATTCAAAATCCTCATTTCCTTTTAAAAATTCTTCTTTAAGAATAGCACATTTTTATTAAAAACACCTGAAAAATAAGGCTATTCGTTCCCATTCTTGCTTCAATCATTATTTTAAACATGGGATTTTTGAGCTAGAAAAAAGAGACTAAGAAAATCTTAGTCCCCTTTCTACATTATTGGCATGTTAGAGGATTTTCTTCTGGATACTTTTACCTTATTACATCTTTTTCAACAATTCAGCTTGGGTTGAATACAATTGGTAATATAATCCTTTTTCAGCCATTAACGCATCATGACTACCTGATTCTTGAATTTTCTTATCTGCAATATAAAAAATACGCGAACTATTTTTTATAGTTGAAAGTCTATGTGCAATAATAAATGCTGTTCTGCCTTCTAATAAGCGATCTAACCCTTCTTGTAATAATATTTCCGTTTGTGTGTCAATACTAGAGGTGGCTTCATCCAATATGAGCACTTTAGGATCAGCCAGCAAGGTACGAGCAAATGAAATCAACTGTCTTTGTCCAGCAGATAATGTGCTTCCGCGTTCTTTAACAACGGTACGATAGCCATCTTTTAAGGCTATGATAAAGTCATGTGCACGGACGATTTTTGCAGCACGTATAATTTCTTCTTCAGTAGCGTCTAACTTCCCAAAACGAATATTTTCCATAATGGTACCAGAAAAGATAAACGTCTCTTGGAGCATCACGCCTATTTCATTTCTTAATGAATTTAAGGTTACTTTTCGAATATCGATTCCATCTACTAAAATTTCGCCAGAATCTACATCGTAAAAACGAGTCATTAAATTAATTATAGTAGACTTACCTGCACCGGTCGGACCGACTAGCGCGATAGTCTCTCCAGAACGAACCTGGAACGAAAGATCTTCAAAAATTGGTTGGTCTTTTTTATACCCGAATGTTACATCATTAAACACCACATATCCTTGGATAGGTGGTAATTCAAAGGCATTCGGTGCATCTTGAATTTCGGGCTCAATGTCCATCAATTCAAAAATACGTTCCAAGTAAACCATACCCGTTACTAGACTGTTATAAAAATTACCAATATTGATCATTGGGTTCCAAAAGTTATTGACGTATCCGATAAAGGCAATCAATATACCGGTAGATACATCTACTCCCATTCCACTTAACCCCACAAAATAAATAATTGAAATCGTTAGTGTGGCAATATTTTGAATAAATGGCGCAAGCAAGAACTGAATTTTTACAGCGTGCATCCAAGTTGATCGCTGATTCTCACTTACTTCTGAAAAAATATCTCTATTAACGTTTTCTCGCGTAAATGATTGGGTAACTTTGATTCCAGCTACACTTTCATGAATGTAAGCATTCAATTCTGCTTGTTTACTGCTGACTTCTTCATATGCTTCCCGTTGTTTTTTTTGAATCACCAAAGTAACAACAAACAAAACCGGTAGCAAGATAAAGCTATAAAGAGTTAATCGAACGTCCATGGTAAACATTATTGCTAATGTAACGACTAGACTCATGACGTCAGATAAGACATTGATTAAACCATTAGACAATAAATCACTTAACGAATTAATATAATTTACGACACGAGTAACGATTTTTCCATGAGGGCGGCTATCAAAAAAAGAAAATGGTAGCTTTTGCAAATGAACAAAAACATCAGTCCTCATATCTTTTAATACGTTTTGTCCCAATAAAGTAATATTTCTTATGCGGTATCTTGAAGACCAGCCGCCAAATAACTGTGCCAGTGAAAACAAGATAATGATCCACATCAATTGTGTAGTGTTTTTAGTGGGAATCGTTTCATCAATAACAATACTTGTAAAGTAAGGTCCTAAAACTAAAACAATATTGGAAACCAGAATCGCAAAAAAGAGTTTTAAAAATCCACTTTTATATGGGGCAAGATAGTTACCGACTCTTTTTAATAGGTTCGTATTTGCTGATTGTTTATTCTTTTGTTCAATTGAACTTTCAGTCTGTTCCATTTGTCTCTACCTCCTCTTCATCAGATTGCCCTAATTGTTTCTGATAAATTCTATAGTAATACCCTTTTTTATCTAGTAGAGAAGCATGATTTCCTCTTTCGATGATTTCTCCTTTAGATAGGATGATAATTTCATCAGCAGATTTTACAGAGGATATTCGATTGGCAATAATAAACGTTGTTTTTTCCTTCATTAACTCGCCTAATCCTTGTTGGATTTTTACTTCTGTTTCCATATCTACAGCAGAGGTTGTATCATCTAAAATTAAAATAGATGGATCTTTCATCAGACCTCTTGCTAAAGAAATCCGTTGCCGTTGACCCCCAGACAATCCACTGCCGCGTTCTCCTAAATACGTATTATATTGTTCAGGCATACCCTGAATAAATGGATCAGCATCTGCTACTCGTGCGCTTTTTTGAACTCGCTCAAGATCTGCTCCAGGAGTTCCAAATGAAATATTTTTTTGAATCGAATCAGAGAATAGAAAGACATCTTGCATAACAATTGCAATGTGACTCCTCAACTCTCTAACATTCCATTTCTTTGCATCGATTCCATCGATCAATACTTTTCCCTCAGTAGGATCAAAGAAACGCGAGATAAGGTTAACCAATGTTGATTTACCAGAACCTGTCTCTCCTAGAATCCCAATCGTCATACCTGGCTTAGCTTTTAACGAAATATGACTCAAAACAGGCGTTTCAGGATCATCCGCAAAAGAAAATGAAACATCTTGAAATTCAACAATACCTTGAATTGTTGCAGCAGATTCCTTTTCTTCAATAGGAATCATCGGTTTAGCGGCTAACATTTCACGAATTTTATAGGAAGAAGCAATGAATCGCTGTAAATCATTCACGTACCAACCAACATTACGCATCGGCAAGTTCAGCATCCATATAAAACCATTAAACGTAACTAAATCACCTAAACTCATAGACCCATTAATTACTAAAAATCCTCCGTATCCTATCGTAATGACCGATAAAAAACCTGCAAGTGTTTCTAATGGTGGTAAATACGTTCTTGTTACATTAGCAGAATCCATATTACGTTGTTTATAATCATCGTTGTATTGATCAAATTTTTCTTTTTCATAATCTTCTCTTGCAAAAGCTTTGATAACTTTATTCCCACTAACATTTTCTTCAACCATTGAATTTAATCTTGAAAAACTTTCTCGAATTTCATAATAAACAGCGTTTGCTTTTCCTGATAACAAAACTGTTAAAATTCCTATAAAAGGTGTAACAAGTAATAAAGCCAACATTAATCGCCATTCTATAAACCCCATTACTATGATCGCCGATACTAACAACAAAAGATTGTCTAAAACATTATACGATAACCATGAAATCGCATGACGTATGGCATCCGTGTCCCCTGACATCCGAGCCATAATATCTCCTACGCGTGTGTTATTGAAAAAAGCAAAATCAAGTTCTTGAAGTTTTTTATATAACGCTTCCCTCATTTGGTAGATAGCGTCTTGTCCTATCCGTTCAAACATAATCTGATACACATACCTTAATACTGTCCGTAACACTGTTGCACCAATCATTAAGGCTAACAATGGGATAAGGAGATTGCTCTGCGCATCCACAATGACTCGATCGACAATTTCTCCTCCAATCAATGGTGAAACAATATTTAATACCGCGACAATAATCACCATAAACGTTCCCACTAGAGCTTTTACCTTATTTGATTTGATATACTGTGAAACCCACTTAATACTGCTCATAAACAATGCCTCCTACTCTTACTTTTCATATACTAATAAGCAACTATGTCTTTCATACAGTTCATTTACTATTCGAGCTTCGAGTAAATAACTTATTCATTTCCTTCTATTATATTTGATTAGGAATATGAATACACTTATTCTGCTCACTGGTGTCGATTATGTAATCTATTTTTTTGCTTTCCCACTATTCATCCACTGTCAAACAGCCTTTATTAAATAACGTAAACGAGCTCAAAAAATTGCATTGGCACCTCCAAATACGTAAAAGAGGCTGGACAAAAATCCCAGCCTCTTCTTTTATAGGAATGTTATTCTAAAACGTGCTCCAAAAATCAGACCCGACGTCCACTTCGCGAACAATGCTCGATGGTCGATGACCATACTGCGCTTATTCGTTCCAGTGATTCGGGTCTAAACGCTTTTTGTCCCACTCTCTTTTCAACCATATAGTTAAATTCATTTGTCTATTTTAAAGCAATTTGGTTTCTTTTTTCATTGGGAAGAACGTTTTTTCACGAATGTCAAAATAGTGCTCTCTAAAGGGGTGGTCAGAATCGGCATTCCAAGGTTTAGCATGTCCACAGAAATGAATAACAGCAGGATTTTCTCTTGCTTCATCCCATTTTAATTGTCCTTGAATCGTTGGATGTTCTACTTCTTGCAACATCATATACGTTTGAGCGTTCCAACGAGGATCAAGTTCTAACCATCTATCATGTAAAATAGCATTTAGTGCATCTTGATCATGAAATCTTAATTTTTCAGGATTGTTTTCAATGAAATCCAAAACTTGTTCTGTTATTTTCTCTTCACGCCATTTTTCTAGATTCATTACCATTAGGCCTGAATTAAAGTAAAGATCTGTTTCGCTTTCAATGCCCATCTTTTCTAAACGATTATGAAAACCAGCATCTTCAACTGCACCTAATAGTTGGTCTCCTAAATCAACTTCCCAAAGTGCTTCAATATCTTCTAACGTAATCATATCGCAATCCATATAAATAGCACGCTTAGTTTCTTTTAATAGATTCGGAATTGAAATACGGTAGTAAGCCGTTTGCGGAATCCGATCGCTTTCTACTGCACCTGAAAATTCGGTAGGATCAATTGTGACATAACTGATTCTAGCATTGTATTCCCCTACTGTACGATTCAATAAAAATTTTGAACGAAGAGAAATATTATCATCAATCACATAAAAGTGAAAAGTTGTGTGTGTTTGTTTTGTTGTTAATAGTGAAAGAAAGAGTGTTGCCAAGTGTGGCACAAATGCTTCATTGCTCGATGAGACAATTGAGATACTTTTTTGTTCAACCATTGGTAATTCCTCCTTAAATTTGCTTCATTCTTATCTTGACTAAGGTATCTTAATATCGCCAGATAAGTATCCATTTTTAGAAGAGCTACTCTTCTAGTTTTCTAATTGTCTTATTTAGTTTGATTAACAGCATCTTTTTTAGTTACTTCATCATAAAATGGTGTTTTTTTTAATTCTTCCAAATACTTTTTAGTATATGGATGGTATTCATCAGAATTCCATGGTTTATCATGTCCTGTGAAATGTACGATGGACGGCTGGTTAACAGCTTCTTTATAAGCTTTAACGTAGTAATCATTTGGTGGTTGATGCCTTTCAAATACTAAAGAAGTTTGAGCATTCCATTTTGGATGAAGTGCATACCACTTCTCATATAGGGTTCCATTCAAGGCATCTTGATCATGATAGATAATTTTATCTGTTTGTTCTTCAAGAAACGTCAATGTTTTCTCAGTGATTTTAGCCTTACGCCAATTAGTCAAATCCATTAACAACAAGCCAGAATTAAAATAGTAATCTTCTGTTTCAATTCCTAATCTAGGATGAACCAAAGCTTGTCCAGGATCGATTACAGCACCAACCACTTTATCTCCTATATCCGTTTCATATAATTTTGAAACGTCATCCAATACTAAAACATCACTATCGATATACAATACTTTTTCATAATGTTTATCTTCTAATAAATCAGGTAATGATATTCTATAGTAAGCTGTTTGTGTGATGTGGTCGCTCTCCATAACGTTGGCATACAATTCTGAATCGACTTCTAAATAGTCAATTGTAGCAGTGTGATTGGAAATACTTTCTTCTAATTTTTCTTTACTCTCAGAAGTTATGTGATCATCAATAATGTAAAATGCTACATCGTAATCACTAGAAAGATTATCCAAAATTGTTTTTAGAGTGACACTTAGGTAAGGTGCATAATTATTATCTGCAGCACTTACAATCGGAATTAGTTTTTTTTCTCCCATTTCCAACCATCCTTTCTATCAGTTTATTAAATAATCATGAGTATTTAATTAAGATTTGATTTCTATCTATACAAAATTCTACCTCTTTATTCTTTTTTTTACAAACAATATGCCTTGATATAACAACGTTTACTTTAAAATATTAGAAAAAAAGCGTATTCAGCAATCGTCTATACCTTCTCATGACTTGCTTTCTTTGACTTTTAGTTCTTTAGTACTATAGAAAAAATTTCTTTTTCATGTATACTAAAAATAAACTCAAAAATAAAAAAATTACCTATTATTCCTTATTTATAAAAATTAGCTTGTCTAATTTATCAAGATAGTAAGTGAAAGAGAAGAAGGTCTTATAGTGAAAATTTATCTTATGTTAACCGATACAAATACTGTTTTTTCAAGAGCCATTAAATTGTACACAAAAGCAACGTATAATCATGCTTCCATTGCTTTGGAGCCTTCATTATTAAAACCATACAGTTTCGGTCGCAAATATGCGCATAACCCTTTTTTAGGTGGTTTTGTAGAAGAAGATTTGTCGCGTCATTATTTTTCAAGAGCCCAGTGTGCTATTTATACATGTGAAGTATCTGAACAACAATATAAAAACTTAGTTGAATTGCTTTCTTTTTACAATCAGACTAAAGAAATCTATCGTTATAATTTAATTGGTTTAGTTACTTTAGCTTTAAATATTGATTTTGATAGGAATGACGCTTTCTTTTGTTCTCAATTCGTAGCATCCGTTCTTAATGAAAGTGGCATTCATACATTTGAAAAAGAGCCGCATTTTGTTACGCCTGAAGATTTAAGTCACCTTTCTATATTTGAACAGCTTTATTCTGGTTCATTGATGGACTACCTTTTAACGGTTTCTGAAGAACAAACTAAACCGCAATTGTTATTATCGTAAGTCTAATGAAAACAGTATGAGCATAAAAAAAGATCAAGACAAAATGATATGCTCCCAATATAGTAGACAGTAGAAATAATAAAAATTCTACTTTACTATACTGGGGGTATTTTTTTGCG
>NZ_JBEMBC010000020.1:0-37027 GCF_040274425.1 Carnobacterium sp. | reverse complement strand
AGAGGAGAAAGCCGCAAAGTGGAGCAGCACAATTAATGGTTCAAGGAAAAAATATAGCACTTCGTTTTTCAACTATAACCAATTTTAGAACGCAAGAATCTATGGTCATAAGAATATTAAATCAAACCGTAAACTTATCTTTATCAAAGACAGCTTATTTTAAAAAAGAAGTCAAGTTAATAGAGAGCTTGGCTCAGTTTAATAGTGGGCTGCTTATTTTTTCAGGACCTGTAGGATCAGGGAAAACTACAACCATGTATCAGCTTGTTCGTGAAAGTTATCATAAAAACAAACAACAAGTAATTACCGTTGAAGATCCTGTGGAAATTGATGAACCAATGTTTTTACAGACGCAAGTAAATGAGAAGGCTTGTAATTGACACATAAGAAAAATTAACAAATAAAGGCCCATTGAATAGTGATGTCATCATCAGTTATTGTAATTTTGTTTATTAAATCATGGATAAGTTTACGTTTTTTCATTAAATCAAGATCATCAAATGATTCATCAATAGACGTTATGATTCTTTTAGCTTCAGATACTGCTATTTTTGGTTCTTCTTTAAGATTATCAATGTCAGTTAAAATTATTTTTCTATCGATGTTAAGAGTTTCTAAACGTTTTGAAACAGCTTCAAACGGCATTTTATCATTTTGTAAAAGGTCCAATAGTTTTGATATCTGTTTATCTAATTTACTCAATTGAGATAATAGAATAGATTTTTGTGAAGTTTCGTTTTGATGCGTGACCATGGTATCTAATGAATCTAAATTGAGAGAAAGAACATTTATTTCATTTAAAATTTTTGCATCCAGTTTTTTTACGGGATAGTTCCTATTTTTACAAGTAGGATCTTTAACCATGTGTAATGGATGACCGCAACGGGAGTAGCAAGTATAGTAATGTCTTGGTTCTCTTTTATCTTTATAAACATATAATTGACTACGACCAAAGTATCTAGCACCGCAGTGACCACAATAAAGCAGACCGGTTAGTAAACTTTTAGCGGTAAAAGGTCTGGATTTGCCAGCGTTTCTTTTCCCCCAGGAACGTTCCTTTAGTTTTGCTTGTACTTCATTAAATAGTTCTTTAGAAACGATTGGTTCATGCAAACCGTCATAAACATCGTCTTTAAAAGTTATTTTACCTATATAAAGTTTTTGAGATAAGCTTCTTCTAATGGAGCTGTCGCTGGTCCATGCTCCATGTTTTGTTTTATATTTTTCATTCATTAGTCTTTTTAGCTCTCTAAGCGAAGTACCTTTTGCGTATTCCTCATAAAGGTATCTAATTTGCATTGCTTCATAAGGATCTATAACCAGTAAGCCGTCTTCATAGTCATAGCCAATTGGTGCTGGACCACCTCCGTGATATAAGCCAGCTTTTGCCCTAGCCTCGTGACCCATAGCCATACGCTCTTTTATCCACTCTCTCTCAAGTTGCGAGAAGGCAGACATTACACCAATCATCATACGACCAATTGGAGTAGATGAATCTAAATTTTCTGTGATATCGACAAAATCTATATCATTTTTCATAAATACATCTTCAATTAAAAATAATGTATTTTTTTGAGAGCGAGATAGTCTATCCAATTTATATACGACAACTCTGTTTACTTCTTTGCGGTCTATATCTGTTAACATTTTTTGAAGGGCAGGGCGATTCATATTTGATCCGCTCAATCCAGCGTCTGTATACAACTTGATGTTTTTCCATCCTTTTGCATCACAATAAGCTTTCATTCGTTCAGTTTGTTCGCCTACAGAATATCCTTCCTTTGCTTGTTCTTCGGTACTTACACGTACATAAATAGCTGTTACCATATGTTTTTCCTCCTATTTTTGTGTTAGAATAGGATACAGCAAATAGCACCACACGACAGCGTGGATATTTGTCTATATCGGTCGAGCATACCCCAACTTTGGCGAGGGAGGGTATGTTCTTTTTTATTTAATTTATTTTGACCGTATTGCTAAATCTCCTATTTTTATTAGTGGAGTTGCAGTAGGTGAATAACCACCAGTAATTTGAGCTCTATCCACATTTAATGGTTTTATTCTAACGAATTGACCAAAACTATTATCTATTTGTGGAGTATTCAGGTTTGTTCTTTCAACATTCTCACAAACACTCATGTGTTCATATACAGCAATAACTTTTATTTTACCTTTTATTACATCCAATGTGCCAAGGACTTCTCCAGTATCTGGATTTGTTACTTCTTCATCAGATTTACCATAGATTGTAAATTCCTCAGATTCTTTAATACCTTGAGTTGTGCCACCAGTTATAACGACTGTAGTATCACTAATTATTTTAGCTATTTTAAATTCAGTCATAATTTATCGCCTCCGTCTATTAATTGAGTTATTTCGATAGTTTTAGTAATTTCATCCATTTTTTCAGAAGGAAGCTTAGATAATATAAGATGTAAATATTCTTTTTGTTTGATAATTTTGGAATTAAGATACTTAAATCCTGACTCTACGTTTTCTAGTTCTTCTTCTTTTGTGATTAAATTTTCATTTAACCCCTTATTGTTAGCTTCTAGTTTCGTTACCGTACTTTCTAAGTTTAAAATTTTGTTATTTAATAATATTATTTCATCTATATAAAATTTTCTTTTGATAAATAACCATCTTAGTAAAAAAAAGAAAACTACGATGAATACAATAAGTAAAGATCCCCACAAATAATTCAAATTGTATGTATCTAAATATTTCTCGATAAAAGCACCTGCGGGTAGTAAAAGAATAGCAACAAGTAAATCAATACTTTTGATAGTAGTCTCCTCCTTAAATTGAATTTTTTCCTAGAATAGTAGCTTTGAAAGATCTAACTATAAATTTTTTTATTCAAAATACATTGTTAATTTACCTAATTCACGAGCTTTTTTTTCGTCGCATTCAACAATCAATTGAACGGGCTTATTTGTTCCTCTATCAACTAGATGGATTGTTGCTTTTGATGCATCACGTCTTTTCCCACCAATTGCTGCACCAGCTAATGCACCGATTCCACCAGTTAACACACCACCGATTACGGCACCAGCCACAGCTTTACCACCAGAACGATACTTTTGTTCGCCCCAATCGAATCCAGTGAATTTATATTGACGAACGTTTGCAGAAACGATACCAGGTTCTAATTCTACTAGCGTAATGCTATCTTTTTTAGTTCCTAGTTGTTCTTTACCACTAACTAGTTTAACGGACACACGAGTTTTTTTGATGCTTTCTGGCTTATCTGTAAAGACTGCTTCAATCCCAGATTCTTCTATCAATAATTCAACATCTTTTAGTTGTCCTTTTGTATACATAAATCCGTGTTTATCGATAGCAGCGTTTGACGAATTTTTACCGTCTTTACTAAAATAAACTGTACCGTTTTTAGATAAAGAAGCAGGGGTTATGTATGCTGTTTGAATTTCGTTAAAATTCATTTCGACTTTTTTACCAATTGCTCCTTTTAACGAAAGAATATCTCCATCTAATTCTACTGTTTTCTTACCAATTGTACCAAATTTGAAAGTAGTCAATTTGATTCCTCCAATGTTTAAGTAATTTTAATCAATAAAAATTATTAGCCTTTATTGATAATTAAATTATATCTGAAATACTTAATAACACTAGATTTATTTTAATTTGCATTCCCATCCAATACCTAAATTATAATTTTCTATTACATCAGAATAATTAAAATGACCTTCTGATTCATCTATTAAACTTTTCATCATAAAAGATGTAGCTTCATTTTCCATCTTAAATCTAAATGTTGGTTTATTATATAAAGCTGACAAATCTTTATGATTTAATGCATGGCCTAATTCATGAAGAATAACTTCTTTTTGTTTTTCTTCATTCAAACTTTGATTAATAAAAATGATTTTTAAAGAGGGATCATAATATCCGTTGTTATCTAGAGTTATTAATATCATTTCAATTCCATTTCTTTTAAGTAAATCAAGAACGCTGTCCATATACTTATCCCTCACTTATTACTGAATCTTCCTTCAAGGTATGCACGAATTGCTTCTCTATCATTTTTAGTCATAGGTTTACCATCAAAACTCATCATGCCATCTAATATTTCATCTAAATCAGTAGATGAAATTGTTTTTTCCGGTCTTGGTTTATCGGTAAGCCCTAATAAATAATCTGTTGAAACGTCGAAGAATTTAGCTATTTTTGTTAATGGATCAGTAGTTGGTTTAGCTTTATCCCATTTACTAATTGTTCCATTAGATATATCTAGTTTTCTTTCTAGTTCTGCAATGGTAGATACCTTATTACTTTGACTGACTAAATTTTTTATAATCTCTTTAGAATTCATTATACAATTCTCCTTAAAATAATAGATATAAATCTAATTTAATTATTGACAAATAGATTTGAATCTATTAAGATAAGGATGTGCTTGAGGGAGCGCTCTTAAATTAATAGATTTTCGCCTATCGTTTATAGGACAAGTCCCGTAAACGATAAGGGCTATTTGCTATACCTAAATAATAGATTACAATCTAATGTTTGTCAATAGTAAATAGACGGAAATCTTAGATAGAAAGGAGGTTGCGTTGTGGGGATTTATGACAATGTTAAAAAAATGGCAGATGAAAGAGGTGTTTCTATTTACCGGATTGAGCGAGATACAGGTATTTCTAATGGAGCAGTAGCCAGATGGAATGAAGCTGTTCCATCGAGTACGAATTTAATGAAAGTAGCTAAATACTTTGGAGTTACCGTGGAAAGCTTACTAGAATCAGAAAAAAAGGAGAATGCATAATGAGCAACTTACAAATTTTTAATTTTGATAGTCAAAATGTTAGAACTCAAATTATCAATAATGATCCTTGGTTTGTTGCAATCGATGTATGTAATATTTTGGATATTAAAAATCCGAGTGATGCAATCAAAAGATTAGATGACGATGAACGGTCTAGATTGAATCTAGGTCGTCAAGGAGAAGCTAATATTGTAAATGAGTTTGGTTTATACAGTTTAGTCTTATCAAGCCGTAAACCAGAAGCAAAATCTTTTAAACGGTGGATAACACATGAAGTGATTCCTTCTATTAGAGAAACTGGCAGTTACCAAACACCAATGAGTCAAGAAGATATCATGATTGCTACTTTAGAAAATCAAAAAGAAATCAAACGCAGATTGGCGGATGTTTCTGATGATGTAGAAAGTCTAAAAAATGAAGTGGATTTAAGTAGACTTCAAAAATCTAAACTATCTAAGCTAGTTAGAGCAAATTCAATGGCTGCTGTAGGAGGTAAAAAATCCGCTGCATATTCAGAACTATACAGAGTAGCAATTTCTGAACATTGGAGAGAAGTCAAAAATTATTTTGAAGTCGCAAGTTATGAAGAGATACCGAAACTAAGATTTGATGAAGCTATGGAAATAGCAACCATGTGGACACCGTCTTTAGAATTAGCAATGAATATCAAACATTTAAACAGTCAATCTGAAACGGAGGTTTAGGTTATGAGTAAGTCAAAAGATGATTGCAGAATCATAAATGTAGATATGAAAGGGAATATTATTAAAGACCTAACAAAAGTTAAAGTTCCTGAGCATATCCGCAGAAATATTTTTAACGTACTCAATAGCAAGTGAAGATGGAGGTGTCACATGTCGCTAACGACAATTAGAAATTTAATTATCTCATCTACAGTTGTTCAAAGCTTTAAAAACAAAACATTTCGTATGTTTGATGATGATGGTTTTACGGAAGAAGCTTCAATAATCGCTGTAGTTGTTCTCTTGTTGATTACTGGAATAGTAGGCGGAATAGAAATGGGGGTAATCGGATGACGTGGAGCGCAGTTGGAGAAAACAGCAAAAAGGTTTACTTTACTGCTGATAATCCGGAATTAGTTCATCAAATGTTAATAGAAAAATATCCGAATTTTAAAGTGAACAAAAGAGATCCTTATGACGGCAGACAGTCACAAATTAACCAAATTTTACCAGAACCAATCAGAATAAAAAATGACCAACCAGGACAGCCATCCTAGTTGATCGGTTAGAAAATATTATTTACAAGAGTATATCACAAAATTTGGAGGAACGCATAATGACTGAGGAAATAAGTTTTAACGAAAAATTACTTGAAATACAAGCTAAATTAAAAGCTCCAAAAGGTCAATTTAACAACTTCGGAAAATACAGTTATCGTTCTCAAGAAGATATTTTAGAAGCTGTTAAACCTTTGAATAAAGAATATGGATTAGTTCTTTATTTAAGAGATGAACCGGTTTTGATTGGAGAGTGGCACTACATCAAAGCGACAGCCGTTTTACAAGACGTAAAAAACGCCGTATTTGTTGATGTTTCATCATATGCAAGAGAGCCACTAAATAAAAAAGGTATGGATGAAAGCCAAATAACAGGTACTGCATCATCTTATGCACGTAAATACGCTCTTAACGGTTTGTATTTGATTGATGACACAAAGGATGCTGATACAAATGAACATCAAGATAATCAACAAAATATGAATAATCAGAACAATAGTCAGACAAATCCACAGCAACAGAATTTTGATGATCGTTCTGTACCTCAAGAACCGCAGCAAACATCTTATAAACCAGAACCAAATATCAATGATGCAATTTTAACTTATGTAAAACAATTAAAAGATTTGGGTATAAACGTTCAACAATTTTACGTTGAAATAGCTCAAAAAGAGGGCGCTAACGACATTAAAGAAGTAGACCGTGCAAGAACGTTAGGACATATGAAAGCATACCTTATGAGTGTTAAAAATCAGCAACAACCGCAACCGCAACCGCAACCGCAACCGCAACCGCCGCAACAAAACTATGAGCAAGGCAGCATGATGCAGGGAAGAACAACACAGCCAGTGAATTGGGGGAATAAATAATGAGTAATGAATTGGAAACTATCAGAGAAAATAGTTTAGGAACGATGTACGAGCCGGCTACTTTAGAAGTAAATCGTTATGGCGAAATGAAAGAAATCGTGCAAGGTTTTGCAGATAAGTATACAAATTTAGCTTTCACTCGTGATGACAAAAAAGGTGCTGAAGAAGTACGCAGCAAACTTTTAGAAATACGTGACAAATTCGAATCGGAACGCAAAACAATTAAAAAGGCATATAACGAACCGCTTAATGAGTATGAGGGGAAAATTAAAGAATTAAATAAATTAATTGATGTTCCGTTGAATCAAATTAGAGACGGTCTAAAAGAGATAGAAAATGCTGAACGTTCTGAAAGAAGCGAAGCATTGGATACAGTCCTCGAAGAAAAATACGAAGGCTTAGACATCGAAATAACAGCAATGAGCACATGGACTAATGCTGGAATGTGGACCAGTAAATTAAACCCAACTAAAAAATTAAATGAAGAAATTGATAAAACAATCCAAGATGCAGTGAAAGAAAAAGAATATAAAGAAGCTCAAATTAAAATCTTAACTGAATTCTGTAAAGCGCAAGAAATTGAAGCAGCTGGATGGGTTAGTCAGTTAGAACATCGTAATGCGGTAGAAGTTATCGATCTAATCAATTTAGAGAAAGAACGTAAAAATAAGTTAGCTGCTGAACAGGAGCAGAAACGAATTGAACATGAAGCCTTTCTTGCGAAACAACAAGATGAACTATCTCTTATGGAACAAGCTAAAGTTTCAGAAACACCGTTTAACGAGCCGCTAAACAACATGCAGCATGAACAAGTTCTTATAAATGTTATCCGGGTGAAGGGTACGCAAAATCAATTAAACAACTTGAATGAGTTCCTAATAAATAGCGAAATTGAAGTTGAGTTTGTAGCGGATGAAACAAACGCTATCCCTTACGCAATTGATGATCTACCGTATTAAGTAAGGTGTGATGAAATGGAATACGAAGGAAAGTTATTAAGAGTGCAGGGTGATGAAATTACGTTTAAATTAGATCGTGAATTTGACATCACAGAAGCGCAGCGTATGAGCATAAAAGGAAATCCAAGAAGTATCATCCGGTTAGTGGATGACCGCAATATGACGAGAGATCAAAACAGCATGATTCATGCATTATTCAATGACATCTCTCTTTATACCGGTTATCCTCCCGAATATGTCAAGGAATTGATGAAAGTGATGTTTTCTGGTTATAAAGGAATCGAAACTTTCAGCATGGGTAGTTACAGTATTAGCCAATTATTTGCTGGAGAGTTCATTGAATACATTCTCGGATTTTGTTTTGATAATCAGATTCCTTTCAAATATCAACAGTTCCATTTGAGTAGTGACATTACTAGGATTCTATTTCTTTATCTTAAACATCGCACATGTTTTGTATGTGGTGAACATCATGCAGATGTGGCCCATTACGAAGCGGTAGGAGCTGGAAGGAATAGAAAGAAGATTGATCACTCACAGCATCGATTTATGGCTTTGTGTCGTAAACATCATAACGAACAACATACGATTGGTATTGAAACATTTATGAAAAAACATATATTAGTGCCTATTAAATTAACACCAGAACAAATAAAAGAATTCAAGATAGGAGCGTAAAAGATGGCTGAAATAAAGTGGATTAAATTAACCGTCAATATGTTTGATGATGAAAAAATCCGACTTATCCAAGCTATGCCGGAAGCTGATGCAATCATAGTTATTTGGGTTAGGCTGCTAACATTAGCTGGCAAAACTAATTCAGATGGACAAATTTACATCGGTGAAAATATGCCATACAACGATGAAATGCTTGCAACGCTATTTAATAAACCTGTCAATGTAATACGGTTAGCAATTCAGACGTTGAAAATCTTTAATATGATTGATGTTTTTGAAAATGGAACAATGTTTGTTAACAACTGGGAAAAACATCAAAACATTGACGGCATGGACAAAATAAGATTACAAAATGCTGAAAGAAACAAGAAGTATCGTGAAAAAAAGAAACAGAAACAATTGGAAAATAAGAGTGACGTTAGCGTGACGTCACGTGACGGTACAGAACTAGATTTAGAACTAGAATTAGAACTAGAGAAAGAAAGTAATAAAAAGAATACATCAAAACAAGATTCGATGGACACTCTCTTTTCTGAGATTTGGAAACTTTATCCTAAAAAAACAATGCGTAAAGAAGCGTTGGCAGCATTTAAGAAATCAGTTAAAAATGGAACGTCTATTGATGCCGTTAAAAAAGGTGTAGAAACGTACGTCAATCATCTGGAAGCAAACAAAACTTGGCTTAAACCAATGGATGGCGGTAGATGGTTCCAAAAAGAACGTTGGAATGATGAATACGATACTCCTAAGAAGGAGGTAAACCCTTATGAAGAACAACTTGGATTCTAGAACTGCTGACTTGCTAAAGGATGTTGAACAAAAAAAGCAAGATACGTTGGCACGAAAAGAAATGATGGATGTAAAACCACTCGAATTTCCTTTGTTGGGTGAGTTAAAAGAATCAAATCTGATATGTGATGAACATTTATGTAATTTAGTACAATTCCGGGAATTAAAACCTTTTTGCAAAAAGTGTGCAATGGAAAAAATCCTTATAGAAAACAATGAAATGACAGAGGAAGCTGCTGCTAAATATCATAAGCGGACTACGTATGACTGGTTAAGAAAACAATCCATCTTTAGCGATGAATCAATAAGGCATGCAACTTTTGCTTCTTACATTGAGGATGAAAAAGAAACGATTGAGAATAAGAAGCTTGCTAGGCATATAGCTGGTGAATATTTAAAAGGAGCAACTTATAATACTGCCTTTAGTGGAGTGGTAGGTGCTGGTAAAAGTCATTTGTCGATGGCTATGCTGCAAGCAGTTAATGAATTTAGCAATCCGTACAGAAGATGTTTGTTTGTGTCTGTTGATGAATTGATGCGCCGGATTAAAGACAGCTTTAGCAATAAACAATCACGATTTAGTGAACAATCAATGGTTGAACGACTGATCAAAGCGGATTTATTGGTACTTGATGATTTGGGTGCTGAAACCGGAGCTATCAGCACGGATAAAGGCGCTACGGATTGGACGGTTAGGACGTTAAACGCAATCGTTAACGGACGAATGGACAAGCCAACCATATTCACTACGAATCTATCAAGCGCTGAATTAATTAACATGTATGACAAGCGATTAGTTAGCCGTTTATTTAGAGGAACAAAAGGGCATGTTATCAAATTTGAAAAAACTAAAGATAAACGGACAGATATTGATTACGGATTCTAGGAGGATGCGGAATGAGATGTGAATATTGTGAAAAAACCTTAAAAAAAGGTGATGACTATATCGAATATGAAGAAAATCGTTATTGCGGGGATTGCTATGAAGGATATACCGTTACTACTTATACGGTTGATGGTGAATATTTAGCAACAGATGATGACGGAGTTTCTGAATATGGTAAATGGAATGTGGAGGATGAAAAGTGATACTCAAAGCAAATGGTAGGTACGTCGAGAATGTAGCGATTGAGTATAACGCTGGTTTATCCGTCAATTCAATCATTAAGTTGACGGATGAAAGAGAATCAGCATATCAATTTAATCCGGAAGAATACAACAAAATAAAAGGTTTAATGGCCTTGGAAGTAGCAGGTGATATTGATGCCAAATAAATGCAATCATCCAGAATGCAACGATGGAGTGATGCATGAATCATTACGGTTCGGCATCACCTCCATCTATAAATGTCCTTATTGCATAGCAGACAAGCAAGAAAGCGATTGGAGCAAGTCAGAAACAGCCATCAAATTAAAATCATTTATTGATAAAAGGGGAGCTTAATATGAACAGTGTAAATTTAATCGGTCGTTTAACAAAAGATCCTGAAATGTCTTATTCGCAAGCTGGTATGGCTATTACTACGGCTACTATTGCAGTTAACAGAGCGTTTAAAAGTCAAGATGGTGTAGAAGCTGATTTCATCCGTATTAAAGCATTCAAGAAAACAGCTGAATTGATTGCTAATATCAAAAAAGGTGAACGGTTAGGAGTAAGCGGATCGTGGCAAACAGGTAGCTATGATAATACAAAAGGTGAACGAGTATATACGAATGACTGCATCGTAAATCAACTGACTTTCATTGAAACAAAAGGTTCTGGAAATAACAACGCAGGACAATACCAACAACGAAATAATCAAAATTATGGACAAAATCAGCAACAAAATAATTATCAACAAGGTGGATACCAACAGCAAAGATACGGTGGGCAACCAATTAATATTCAAGATGACGATTTACCATTCTAAGAAGGAGTGATTGCTATGTTAAAAGCAAGAGGACCATTACCCAGACGAGATGTTTCGCTGGGTGAATGGTTTAAAGAGCAGCGCGCGGTAGAAAATAAATTGAATGAATTAGAAAATCTAAAACGTGAATTAGATCGTGACTATGATGAGGGTAGAGATTACAAAGAGAAAGCTGTCCGATTTCACGAACTTTATGAACAAATGAATCGAGAAATGTTGGAACTATCTTACAAAACGAATTATCGATTTGAATTAAGAATGGAGGTATCTGAATGAGAAAAGAAACCGTGTCGACATTGTTAACTTATATTTCATTCCTTGTACTAGTAATTGGATTTGCTTTCATGTTGAGAGAAAATACGCGCCTAACCGTTGTTAATCACCGACTTGAAGCGGAGCTAGGAAACGTGAGCAACGAACTTGTAGAAAGTCAAAATGAAGCATGGGGCTATAAGTGGCAGTTGCATCAAATAAATAATGATTATTTCGGAGATGATAAGTAATGGATCCTTCGCAAATAAAATTAGGCTTAGATTTAAAAAGTGACAAAACACTTCAAGATTTTAGAAACGAGCTGCAAGAAATAAGTTTTAAAGAATTACATCGTATGAATATTTCTGGAGATACCAGTTCATCAAATTTACTCAATAGGTTATTAGTAAAACTAGATGATGATTACGGTACTGAGTATCAACAAACGGAAAGTGCTATAAAAGCATTGGAGGGAGAATAGTATGGCAGAAGAATTAACAAAACGTCAACTACAAATTATTTCAGAAGCTGCAGCTGAAGAAGCTATTCGTGTTTATGTAAAACATCAAGTAAAGATAAAAAAAGAACAAAAAGATTGGCGTTTAAGGAACACTGAATTATTACTTAAAAATTATCGTAAATTGAAAGATCATTGTAGTGAGATTGATTCCGAAATAGAAGAAATTGAAGGAACTATATTCGAGTTGCAAGAGTTAACATTAGAATCGCTTATGCAGTATCGTTATAAAACAGCTAAAATGCTTAAACATGTAGATAGAATGTTAATAGCATATGATTGGGACTGTGGACATGGAAGTGTTGAAGAAAAAAGGCGGTATGATGTCTTAAAGTGGCGTTACTTATCGGAAGATAGATTGACGGTAAAAGAGATATGTGAAAATTTAAATGTTGAACAAGGTACCGTTTACCGTGATACGAAACTTGCGATTAAAGAAATAACAATTCTTCTTTTTGGATTGGATGCTCTAGAAATAAGAGTTTAGCCGTTAAAAAAATATTGAAAAAAACACCACTGTTTATGTGATACTATGATAGTGTGAAATTAAAAGAATCCTCCTAAAAACTCCTGCATTAATTTGCGGGAGTTTTTGTTATAATAGATGTTATAACAAGGAGGTAGGTTATGTCGTATCCAGACTTAAAAGGTATGTTGAAAGATGCAAGGAATTTCGCTTCAGGAGCAAACGATATACAGACCCTAAATATTTTAAAAGATATTCAATTAGGGGTATATGATTTGTTAGATGAAAACAGAGAATTAAGACTGAATCTTGAAGAATTAAAACGTACTAAAGAACAAACTGAAGGTATAAAAAGAATAGGCGATTTTTATTATATTCCAAAAGACGACGCACCAATTTGTTCAAAATGTTGGGAAGTAGATCAAATAGTGGTCCATGCACTCGAAGTGAATGAATGGGAAACTTTTACTTGTCCTAATTGTCAAACAAATTCATTTAGAACTAAAAAATATTTAGAAGAAAATAATGGAAATTAGAAAAGGCCTTTTGTAGGTCTTTTTTTATACATAAATTTAAATACAGGTGGTGGTGGATATGTCATGAATTGGGAAGCAATACGAATAGAGTATGAAGAAACAGATATAACGATGAAGGCACTTGCTGAGAAGTATGATATTAAGCCAGCCACTTTAAGAAGTAGAAAGAATCGTGAGAAGTGGGAAAAACGCAACGCAACAAAAAATGTTGCAACAAAACGCGCAACGCAACACAAAAACATTGCAACACAAAAAGCTATTGATGCATTAGGTGATAGTAAAGAATTGAATGAGCAACAAAAGTTATTTTGCTTATATTTTACTCAAAATCACAATGCTACTAAGAGCTATCAAATGGCTTATGATGTGGAATACAGAACAGCACATGCTAATAGTTACAGATTGATGGCAAAAGACGGCATAAGAGCTGAAATCAAGCGTATCAAGCAAGCTAGGATGAATGACTGGTTGATTGATGATGCAGACATCGTAAATGAATGGATGAAGCAGGCTTTTTCTGACATAACTGATTACGTTGAGTTTAAGAAGGTATTTGTTGATTATATTGAAGATGATAATGGAATGCCACAGCTTGATGATCATGGCGAGATGATGCCGATATATCGAAACGAGTTGCATTTTAAAAACTCAAGAGAGATAGACGGAACATTAGTACAAGAAGTTAAGAAGGGTAAAGACGGAGTGTCTGTTAAGCTTTATGATAAACAGCGAGCTTTAATTGAATTAAATAAGCTGATAGGTGGCGAAAGCACCCTTAAATTGAAATTGATGCAAGCGCAAATTGATAAACTGCAGAAAGATATTAAAGTCGATACTTCTACTGAAGATAAGTTGAAAGACTACTTCACTAAGCTAGGAGCTGAAATAGATGGCTCTTAAGAGTTTGTATACAAAGAAGCAAACGCAAATATTTAAGCGTACCCGTCAAGAAGATTGGTTCATGCTTATAAATCATGGGGCGGTTCGTGCCGGAAAAACGCAATTAGATAACGACTTATTTCTAAATGAATTGATCCGCGTTAAAGAATTAGCTGCAAAAGAAGGCGTAGATGAACCGATGTATATTCTAGGTGGCGTTTCATCTGGAACGATTCAAACGAACGTGCTCCAAGAAATAACGAACAAATACGGCATCGAATTCAAGTTTGATAAGCATAATAACTTTAAGCTGTTTGGCGTAAAAGTCATACAGACATTTACAGGTACAATTGCTGGTTTAAAAAGCATTCGTGGTATGACAGCTTATGGCGCATACATCAATGAGGCTTCGCTTGCTAACAAAGAAGTATTCGATGAAATAATTAAACGTTGTTCTGGAGCAGGTGCAAGAATAATTGCCGATACCAATCCGGACCATCCAGAACATTGGTTAAAGAAAAATTATATTGATAATCCTTCTAAAAATATTTTAAGCTTTCACTTCACTATAAAAGATAATACGTTTCTAAGTGAACGTTATATAAATAACATCATTGAAACTACTCCATCCGGTATGTTTACGGATAGGGGTATTTTTGGTTTGTGGACCATTGGTGAAGGAGCTATATATTCAGACTTTGACGAAAAGATACATGTCATTGATGAGGATAAGGTGCCATGGAAAACAATTACCAAGTATTATGCTGGTGTCGACTGGGGTTATGAACACTGGGGATCCATAGTAGTAATTGGTGAAACACATGATGGTATCAAGTATTTGATTCGTGAATATGCGGCCCAACATAAAGATATTGATTATTGGGTTAGCATAGCAAAAGAAGTAGTTAAAGAGTTTGGCAGCAAGATTCCTTTCTATTGCGATTCAGCAAGACCAGAACATGTTGTTCGATTTGTTGATGAAGGATTCTATGCTTTTAACGCAAATAAAGCTGTATTAAGCGGAATTGAAATGGTAGCTAAAGGTTACAAGCAAAACATGTTTTTTATCGTTAGGCAACGGGTAGAACGGTTCTTGGATGAAGTTTATCAATATGTTTGGAACTCTAAGACAGGAGAACCAGTTAAGCAGAACGATGACGTGCAAGATTCCGTGAGATATGCAATCTATAGCAACGCAATGGACAGTGGCGGTTGGCTATATTAAGAGAGGTGATAAAGTGGATGACAAGTATTTATTAAGTGAGAACCCGCAAGTCGTAGCAACGGCTTTAAATAAGACAGTTGCTGATGATAGAGCATCGCAAACTAAAGAAAAAGCACGAATAGGACAGCGTTATTACAACTACGAACATGATATTTTATCTAATCGAATCTTTTTCGTCGATGATAACGATGTGTTGCGAGAAGATACCAATGCATCTAACGTTAAAATACCGCATGCTTTCTTTACAGAACAAGTTGATCAAAAGGTACAGTATTTATTATCGAATCCGATTGAGTTAGAAGTGGAAGATGAGACATTTAAAACTTATTTGGAAGAATACTACGACGATGACATGCAGCTATTCTTACAAGAAGCATTAGAAGGTGCATCAATTAAAGGTCATGAATTTGCTTATGCCAGGACTAATAATAAAGATAGATTATGCTTTCAGGTATCAGATAGCATACAAACCTTTGATGTGTTTGATGATAACGGGGACCGTAAAGCAATCGTTCGTTATTACGATAAAGACATCACCAGAAATGGCAAGAACGTGACTGTCACACATGCTGAGGTATGGAACGATAAAGAGGTAACCTTTTACATCAAAGACGAAAACAAGCGGTTTATTTTGGATGCTAATCGAGAATTGAATCCTCGGACACATGTCATTGCACGAACAGATGATGGCCAGATGTTAGAACGTTCATATGGCACTTTGCCATTCTATCGATTAAGCAATAACAAGAAAGAGCTAACGGATTTAGAACCTATTAAACCATTGATTGATGATTACGATTTGATGGCTTGTTTCTTATCCAATAACCTACAAGACTTTGCTGAAGCTATATACGTTGTAAAAGGATTTCGCGGTGATGATTTGAGCAAGTTACGCCAAAATGTTAAAGCAAAAAAAGTAGTAGGTACTGGTGAAAACGGTGGATTAGATATACAAACTGTTAATATTCCAATTGAAGCTAGAAAAACTAAGTTAGAAATAGATAAAGATGCCATTTACAAGTTTGGGATGGGATTTGATTCAACTCAAATAGGCGATGGAAACATCACTAACGTAGTCATCAAGTCACGCTATGCATTGCTTGATATGAAAGCTAATAAAGCTGAAGTTAGACTAAGGGCTATGTTGTCATGGATGAATGAAATGATTGTCAGTGACATCAATAGACGGTTTAACAAAGCTTATAAGGCTAGCGATATCAAAGTAACTATCACACGAGAAACGATGGTCAATGAAAACGACATAGTAGAACGTGCTAAGAACGAGGCAGATGCTAAGAAAGTTATCGTTGAGTCTATTCTATTAGTTGCTCCAAGGCTAGATGATGAGAGTGTTCTTAGGCTGATTTGTGAGCAATTCGAATTGGATTGGGGAGAGGTCCAATTGATGATTGAAGAGCAGGAATTTACTTCTGGTTTACAAGATGAAACAGATCCAGTTGAAGTAGGTGCTATTGATGGAACAGTTGGACAAGTGGAATAAGGAACTTAGTTTATTAAACACTAAATCCTATAAAACGATGGATAAAGAGTTGTTCACTTTTTATAAAGATGCTCTAAAAGAATTGAAGAATGAGATTAAACAATACATTGATAACTATGATAAGTTAACCTTTTCCAAGCGGTTAGAAGTAGACAATCAAATAAAGATAGCGAATAAAATTGATGAAATCCTTTGGGAAATGAACGACAAAACAAACCTTGCTATTCATCAATACATTTCTGGTGAAGCCAATACTGGTTACTATGGTGTCTGGTATGCCTTGGAAGAAGCAGAGAACCTTCAATTAAATTTTCCAATGTTAAATGAAAGCTATATCGAAAGATTAGTCGAAAAGAAAATAGCCGGAAAATCGTTCTCTAAGCGGTTGTATGAGAAGCGTGATGATCTAGCTGAAAAGGTAACTACAGCTTTGTTAAATGGAGCAGTTAAAGGTAAAGGATATGCTGTTGTTGCTAAAGAAATCGGAGAACTAACAGAAGCCAGTTACAAACAATCTTTAAGGATAGCAAGGACAGAAGGTGGAAGGGTTCAATCAACTGCTAAGCAAAAATCATATCAAGAAGCTGTAAATAAAGGTGTGAAGATGGAAAAGATGTGGATGGCTACACTGGATAAGAAAACCAGGCATTCACATCAAGAATTAGATGGTCAAACAGTAGCAGTTGATAAAAAATTTAAGTTTAATGGATACACAGCAGATGCACCGAGATTATTCGGTCGTGCTTCACTTGATATTAACTGTAGATGTACAACAATTGCTGTTGTTAACGGCCTAACACCTAATTTGCGTAAAGACAACGTAACTAAAAAAGTAGTTGAATATAATAAATATAGTGATTGGTACGTTAGTAAAAAGGTTCAAAATGAAATAGGTAAACAGAAGTATACCGAATATGTTGGAGAATTAAGCAAGAAACACAGCACAAAAGACTTTGGAAAACTGTTAGACAAGATGTCTGATAGAGAATACGAGAAGTTAGGCGTGTTAGATATCTCAGATAATGAAATAGAGTGGATTCCTAAAAAGAAAAGAGGATGATTGATATGGCAATGACACCATTTGAAAAAGCTGTTATCAGCGAGTTGCAAGGCATCAAGAAAGAATTGCATGAGATGAACAGAAAGAAAGCGGAACAAGGTCAAGTCGATGGCATCGATGGAGGTATCAGTGGCGGTATTGATATAGGAGCGATGATTAGTAACAGTTTGCGAGGTGCTAGTAATGAAACGTTTTCTAGTCAAATGGGTAAATAGACTATTGCTAAAAATATACCGATCTCGTTAAAAAGAGCCACCTCTAATGAGGTGGCTAGGATACTATTTTGATTTGATGAATGAAACAGGATTGAATTCTTTCCCAATAACTAAGTAATGCTCGAAAGATTGGTTAGTTTCAATATTTTTTAATCCTAAGATTACTTCCGGAATTACGATATCTTCATCAAAGTAATTTTTTTCTAAATTAGAGATGTATCCAGTTATATCTTTTAAAATCAAGTGATGCATATTTTGCGTGTATTGTTCAAACACTCTATTTCCTAATTTGGCATTTTCACCAAAAGTATAATTAAAAAAACCTATTCTTAATTCTTGTCGTTTTGCAGAATCAAGGATATTTTCATTTGTTTCATATCCCCATCCGGGAGAGAAAAAATCTATTGTAGGATAACCGTTAGCTGTTTTCTTAGTAAAGTCACCGGTATAAAGTTTGTTATCCATTTCAAATACAAGTTTAAAATCAGAAATGCTTAATATATTATTCAGTAAAAAATCAGTTAATACCATTTGTTTATAGTTCATATTTTGTTCACCTCACTTTCTACAACGAGTGTAACGCTTTCATTGGAATAAATCTATACCAAAAGCTACTTTTATAAAGTGGCTTTTTATTATGTCCTGGAGAATGACTTTAAAAGTCTTAATACCGAATGTGAGCGGAATATCTCGCACCTCTAACTGGTACCAACCAGAATAAAAAGGAATGGAGAATCATATTATGGATTGGATCAAAACGATTTTAGAAAAACACACTAAGGAAGATGAAACTGTTGACTTGGTAGAAGCAAATAAGGAGATAGACGCGGAATTTCCTAAGAATGCCGTACCTAAAACAGATTTCAACTCTAAAGTGGAAGAACTAAAGAGCGCTAACGAAACATTGGATTCTTTAAAGAAAGATAACAAAGATGTTGAAGCTCTTCAAAATACAATCAAAGAACATGAAACAACAGTTACTCAGCTACAAACAGATCTTGCAGCAGAACGCAAAACGTATGCGTTGAAGGAAGCATTGACTAAAGAAGGTGTGTCAGACGTTGATTACATGTTATTTAAGCTAGGTGAAGTTGAAACAGATAAAGACGGCAACATTATCGAATTAGACAACAAAGTTAAATCGTTAAAAGAAAATAACCCTTCTTTCTTTGGATCAGAAGACACAACCAAAATGCAAAACACCGACCCAG
This sequence comes from Carnobacterium sp., assembly GCF_040274425.1. Classification (NCBI taxonomy): domain Bacteria; kingdom Bacillati; phylum Bacillota; class Bacilli; order Lactobacillales; family Carnobacteriaceae; genus Carnobacterium; species Carnobacterium sp. Next base: position 17,935 of record NZ_JBEMBC010000020.1, on the reverse strand, counting down.
CTGCACCAAGGTACAAAGTAGTAGATAACAAATTAGATACAGGTAAACAAGCTAGTCCAGAAGCAGATGCAACAGCTGCGTTTGAAGCAGCACTAGGAATTAAATCAGAATAATAAAAAGAAAAGAGGAAATTAAATGCCAAACGTATTAGAATATGCAAAAATTTTTCAACCAGCTCTAGATAAACAAGTAGTACAAGAATCAACAACAGGATGGATGGAAACAAACGAAAACTTAATTAGATATAGCGGTGGTAACGAAGTTAAACTACCTAGCATCTTGATGGATGGTCTTGCTGACTATGATCGCACAAGTGGGTTTGTTGGTGGAGATGTAACACTAGAATGGGAAACTTATAAACTTACACAAGATCGTGGACGTACTTTCTCAATCGATGCAATGGATGTAGATGAAACTGCTTTTGTCGTAACGGCTGGAACTGTAATGGGAGAATTTCAACGTGTACAAGTAATCCCAGAAATTGATGCATACCGTTACTCAAAACTAGCAACGTTAGCAATCGGAGCCGGACAAACACGTTCTATCGCTTTAACTGATGCTACCTTAGTGGATGAGTTGCTTGCTGACTTAAACGCAATGGAAGATGTAATCGGAACTAAAGAAGTGGTCATCACGTTAAGCCCTATTTTAGCAGGGAAACTTGCTAAAGCTGGTAAAGATTATATATCTAAAGCAATGTTAGCAAAAGGCGCATTATCTGTTGAAGTAAACACTTTTAATGACAATGCAATCGTTAGAGCACCGTCTAAATTATTAAAAACACAATTTGAATTTCTTGATGGTACAACTACTGGTCAAGAAGCTGGTGGGTTCAAAGTTGCTGATGGAGCTTTAGACATTAACTGGTTAATTGCAACAAAAGATGCACCAATTGCAATCAGCAAAACTGATAAAACACGTACTTTCACACCAGAAGTAAACCAAAAAGCGGATGCATGGAAAGTTGACTACCGTAAATATCATGATCTATGGGTTCCAGCAAGCAAATTAACGTCTATTTACGCTAACACTAAACCAAGCGTATAAGAAGGGATGACAGTCGATGAAACAATTTAAATTAGACAACGTTATCAAAAAGACTGATAACGAAGTTAAGATTAAAAAACTTTTGCAACAAGGTTTTGTGGAAGTAAACGAAAAAGGAGAAGTTGTTAAAGAACAGCTTCCTAAAGATTCTAATGAGCTTAGCGAAGAATTAAAACATTCTAAAGCTAGAATTAAAGAATTGGAAACAGAATTAGAAAAAGCAAATGCAAATGTAGGTACAGATTCTGATGCAGAAAAGAAAACAAAAGAAGCCAAGAAAGTTGAAACTAAGAAGGGGTAAGTATCCATTCTTTTTTCTTTTGAATTGAGGTGAAAGAATGATTATTTCATTAGTTGATGCTCAAAAACTTGATCCCGAAATTGAACAAGATGATTTAGAAGCTTTTGAACAGAGTATTAGGGGATTAACCAATAATAACTTTCAAAATAAACTTGTACGATTCAATGATATAACCTTTACGAAACCAAACATTATCAATGTGTTTGGAGAAGTAAAAGGGCTAAGAATCGGTGATACCGTAGAAGTGAATTACACAGCTTATAACGATGGTTTGTATGTAGTTGAGGAATTAACTGCTGATTCAATCATAGTTGAAGGTGAACCGTTTATTTCATCAAATAGTACTAAAGCAATGGCGACTTTAGTTAGTTATCCAGCAGACATTAAAAAAGGCGTTAAAAAACTGATTAAATACGATTTAGATATGGTTGGAAAGACTGGCATTAAAACTAGGACTGTAGCAAGGATGTCTGAAACTTATTACGATGTGAACGCAAACGACAATACAGAAGGTTATCCATCATCATTGCTTTCGTTTTTAAATAAGTACGAAAAAATGGGGTGGGGTTAATGAATAGCTTTGATATCGAACAAAAGACATCGGTCGATGATGAGATAGGCGGAACATTTGAAGAATGGGCTGTTTTTAAATTAGTTAAGGGTTATATCGACTTAGTTACTGGTACAGACTTAAACACGCTTCAAAACGCCACCATTGAGCAATCAACACATATCTTAATTATCCCGATATTTATAAAAGGCATAACAGATGACATGAGAATAGTTGATTCAAACGGAAGAATATACGGTATAACGTATTCTGATGATCCGGTTGGAATTGGCCACCACAATGAAGTCTATTGTAAATACGAGGGTGATGTAAGTGCCTAAAGACGGATTTATATTTGAAGACAATTCAGATATTGTTAAAAAAGCTATGAATGCGGCATCTGAGAGAGCAATGGAAGCAGCAACGCTTTATATCGAAGGTCAAGCTAAGTCACTTGCAGCAGTTTCTAGTGGTGAAATGAGAGATAAAATCGATCATAAAGTTAGCAAAAGGAATGGCAACATTATTGGTACGGTAGGATCACCATTTATGTACGCATTCTATGTTGAATTTGGTACAGGTGAATTTGCTGAGAATGGAGCTGGTAGAAAAGGCGGGTGGAGTTTTCAAGATTCATCTGGTGAATGGTTCTTTACATGGGGCCAAGAACCACAGCCTTTCTTACGTCCAGCATTCAGAAGGAACAGGAAACAAATAGAATCCATTATCGGTGGCCAGTATAAAGCATCGTTTAAGGGGAAATAGCAGATGATTGAATTTCTAAAAGAACTAACAGCACAATTTAAAATGGTAACATCTGAAAGTTTTCACGAAAAAAATCGTAAAACAACAGTGGTTTATCCATATCTGACGTTTGATTTTGATACAGAAGCAATAGAGCGTAACGTAGATGGTTTTTATATTGATGTAGACGTATTCGACAACAACACGTCTTACATTAACGTGTTTACGTTGGAACAATCCTTAAAAGACCATTTTAAAGACAACACGAAATTAACCGATGATTTATTAATTCGGTTTAATTTTTTGCGCTCAAATAAAGTTACAACGGGTGATGACAAGATAAAAAGAAGAAGTTTGCAATTTTATTGTAAAACTGATTGGAGGAAAAAGTAATGGGATTAAAAAAAACAGGCTATTCAGAAACGACAGCTAAGAACTACGTAATCAATGCAGCGACAGTTTATACAGACATTAAATATGTTGCAGCAGATGGATTTAGTGGTACTTTGCATGGTGCTACATCTGGTGGGGTTACATTGACTATTGAACAGACCTACCGTGATGTTGAAGTAGACGGTACTACTCACATGAAAGTTAAAGGAAACAAAGTTTTAGAAGCAGCAACAGCTACGGTTACCGCAAATATGAAAGAAATTACAGCTGAAACGATCCGTCAATCGTTAAATGGAGCAATTGAAGCAGCAGCTACAGCCGATGCACCTGCAGGTTATAAAGTGATCACAACTAAGCGTTATTTAGACGATGGTGACTATATAAATAATATTGCAGTTGTAGGAACATTATCCGGTACAAATGAACCAGTCATCGCTATTTTAGACAATGCACTATGCACAAGCGGTTTAGAATTAGCGACAGAAGATAATGGTGAAGCGATCATTGAACAAGTTTACGAAGCACATGCATCTGTTGACCAACTTGATAAAGATGAATTTCCATGGAGAATTCTTTTTCCGACAGTAAGTTCAGAAACTTCCGCGTTATCGACAACTTCAACTGTTCAGGAGGACGAATTTAAATGACATTAGAAATGAGAGAGCTGAAGGGTGATGATTTATTCACTCTTCTTTCAATTGTAGGGAAGTTAGACATTAAAGATGAGTTCATAAAAATATTTGAAGGAAATGCAGAAGCTTCAACAGTTATACCAATGGATAAAAAGAAAAAGGAACCAACTAAAGCAGAAAAGGATAAGAAAGAAGAAGAAGCGGAAAAACGTGGAATGGAAGCGATGGCCGGATTACTGCAAAAAGTCATGATGAATGCCAGCAAATTAAAACCAGATATTAATTCATTGCTTGCAGATTTAACTGGGAAGGGCATTGGAGAAATACAAAAATTAAATTTGAAAGAATATACCAGTTTAATTATTGGATTCTTTAAGAAACCGGAATTGGGCGATTTTTTCTCATCTATCGCATCGTTACTTCAATAGACGATGGCGATTTTAAATTAAAAGATACCTTATTTAAAAGATACAGCAATCCGTTAATCCTTATGAGTACATACACTCTAGAAGGTTTGGCGGATTTTATTTTGCAATTGTTTGATAAAGAAAGTGAAGACGATCTTTGGGAAACATGGCTCCATAAGGATCACGAAAATACGTTTAAAGATTATAAAAAGAAATACTTCAAAAAAATACGCAATAGCAAAAAACAATCTTTATCAAAAGAAGAAGAACAAAAAAACATCGAAAATGCAATGAAATATATCAAGCCGATTAATAAAGGCGGTGAAAATTAGTGGGAGAAATCTTCAAATTATTTGGAACCATCGGGTTAAATAATAAAGAAGCAAATGAAGGTATTGACGAAACAACAGGTAAAGCCAAAAGCGCTGGTAGTAAGATTGCTGGATTCTTTAAAAAAGCAGCTATAGCTATTGGTACAGCATTTGCTGCAACTAAAGTATTAGGATTCGGAAAGATGGCAGTTGAAGCGGCTGCGACAGCTAAAGCAATTCAATCTCAATTTGACCAAGTATTCGGTAATTTAGGAACAGAAGCACAGAAAAAGGTAGAAGAACTAGGTAAGTCTTTCGGAATGCTACCCAACCGACTTAAACAGCCGTTTGCTGCAACTGTATCTATGTTTAAAGGTTTAGGAATGACCACCGAAGAAGCTATGAAACAAGCTGAAACATCAGTAACAGCGGCAGCAGATGCAGCAGCTTTCTATGATGTATCCTATGAATCAGCAAATGCTTCATTAACATCTTTCTTAAAAGGCAACTATGAAGCCGGCGAATCAATTGGTATTTTTGCGAATGAAACACAAATGGCTCAATATGCTATATCACAAGGTCTTGTAGGATCAACAGCAGAATGGCAAAAACTAGACGAAGCAACGAAACAAGCAACACGTTTAGAATACGCAAAAAACATGCAAGAACAAGCAGGAGCAACAGGTCAAGCAGCGCGTGAATCAGAAGGCTACGAGAATCAAATGGGTAATTTAAAACAAGCATGGCAAGATTTTCTAGCTGTTGTTGGTGGTCCAATTTTGGAGCCAGTTGTTGCTGGATTGATGACAGTTTCTGATTGGTTAAGTACTGCAGGCGAAAAAGTGATCGAAATTCAAGCCTGGTTTGGAGAATTGAAAGCAGAAGTCCAAGATTCTACAGCTTGGAATACATTAAAAGAGGTTATGCAGCCAGTTATTGACGCGTTTCAATCAATGAAAGACTCGATGAGCAACAGCACGTTTCTAAGTGACATAAAAAACTCATTAACAGAAATGAAAAATTCAATGTTGGAAATAGATTTTGTTAAACTTTCCGCGGATCTCCAAGCGTTTATTGATAAATGGTTTCCCTTGATTGCTGGTATTGGAGCAGCTACTGCAGCGTTTGGTTTATATTCACTAGCTTTAGGCATTAAGTCAGGAATAGAAACAATTGCTATTGTTAGCATGTATGCAATGAGTGCAGCAGGTGGTATTTTAGCAGGAGTTATGGCACTTCTAACAAGTCCAATTACTTTGGTTATATTAGCAATTGGTGCACTTGTGGCTGCAGGAGTTTATTTATGGCAAAACTGGGATACCGTTAAAGCGAAAGCTATTGAACTGAAAGACAAACTTGTTTCAGACTTTATTGAATTGAAAGACCTTGTAACAGGGGCTTTAGAAACTTTGAAAACAGCTGCATTAGAAGATTTTAACGAATTGATGAATTTAGGTGGACAAGCAGTCAGTACATTAAAAACTGCTGCAAGTGAAGATTTTAATGAGCTTGCAAATATTGGTTCGTCTGCTTTTGAAAAACTCAAAACTGCGGCTATTGATGATTCAAATGAATTGAAAAATGGAGCGTCAACTATTTATAAAACGTTGAAAAATGCAGCGATAAGTGATTTCACTGAACTTAAAACTGGTTCTGTAAATAAATTTAATGAATTAAAGACAGGTGCTATCAATAAATTTAATGAAATGAAAACTTCGGTAGTAAATAAAGCAAATGAATTAAAAAACGGAGCAGTAAATAAATTCAATGAATTAAAGAATGGCGCAGCTGAGAAAATAAGATCAACAGTTAGCACGATTGGTTCTAAATTTTCAGAAGTGTACGACAAAATTATGAGCCCTATAAACAGAGCAAAAAACGCAGTGAAAACAGCCATTGATGCAATGAAAAATTTCTTTGACTTTAATTGGAGCTTACCATCTATAAAAATGCCTACTTTTAGTGTAAGTGGTTCTAAAAACCCGATTAAATGGTTAGAAGAGGGAGTACCCAAACTATCTGTTAATTGGCATGCTGCCGGTGGTATTTTTGATAAAGCTACGTTGTTCAATACTTCTAGCGGTATGCACGGTGTTGGAGAAGCTGGTCCTGAAGCTATTATTCCATTAAACCGTGAAACGTTAGGCGGAATTGGTTCCGGAATTTCTTCAACAATGAATTTTGGTGTTTCGGAAGCTTTAATGCTATTAAATAACTTAATTAGTGAAGTTAAAAGACTAGCTGATGTTCCAATCATCGTTGAAATGGATATCGATGGAAAACGAATTACAAGAGAATTGGCAAACCCAATGCGAACTGAATTAGAAAAAATCGATGTTAATAAATCTATTATTAAGAAGGGGCGTAAGTTTTAATGTCAAAAATTATTACAGCAACATTTAATGGACATGACCTTTCAGATTTATTAATTATTAATAGTCTAAAAAGGGGCGTGCGCCTTGGAAGAACATTAAATTCTAAAAATAGAAAAGGTAAAAAAGGAGTTGACTTTCTAGGTTATTCTTCTGAATTAATTTCTTTTAATATGGCATTTACATTTAAATACAATATTAAAGAAAAACGAGAACTACTCTTAGAAATATTGAATGTTGTTGATCCTAAGCCTCTTGTCTTTAGTGATAATCCTAATAAAATTTACTATGCTTTTCCTCAAGGTGATATTAATATAGCGGAATCATCTGCATTAGGAGAAGGTACGATCACTTGGGAAATACCAGACGGAGTCTCTTATTCAATACAAAACTACTTGTTCACCAATAAAGCCACAGATGGAGAACTATTTGACTATGTAACTATTAATAATCCAGGATCAGAACCAATCGATTTAGAGCTGTCCGCAACTTTTAAATCTGACAATGGGTTCTTAGGTATTGAAAGTGACACAGGTACAGTAAGGTCTCTATTTGGCGATATGGAAGAAATAGACGGGTATGATTATGAAATTTCTGAAAAGTTATTTGATGATCATTTCAATGTTCCTCCGGGGTGGGTTTTAAACAATGGAGTAGTTCCTCTGGTCACGAATAGCGTAACGCAACAAGGTACGTTTGGGTATACACAAGAAAAGGCCGGTGAAGGTTTTGCAAGACCAACAAGTTATGGACCACCTACTACTTCATGGAGTGGTCCTTCTTTAACAAAAGTTATTCCAGCTGATTCTGAAGGAGCCTATCCAGAAAATTGGACAGCGGCATTTCGTAGTGATTTTAATACAGATGGCGGAGGAAAAACAAAAGCGAACCAGGTTGGCCACCAGTCGATTACATTCGCAGATCAAAACAATAAAATTATCGTATCCGTTGTAATCGAGGACAATACCCTTTCAGCAGAAAAAAGTGATCTAGCTATTTATATTCGGAATAAAAGAGTATATGACAGTCGAAATACTACTAGTTATTACGTTACTGCTAGACCAGGTAGCAGTAACCACATTAAAGTTGCAAAAATAGGCAATAAAATAAATGTAGAACTCGCTTTTATTGGCCGTAAATTATCATTTGATTTTAGTGAATCTGATATTTTTTTAAGGAAAGTTACTTTTTACAGTGCACGTTATAAAGCCTTATTGCCTATGCAAAATAATTTAATTCGTGCATTAAATGTATCGAAACATAATGTTGAAAAATGGGAAGAAATTCCTAATAAATTCATGAATGGCGATAAACTAACTTATGGTAAAAGTGACCGAAATATTTATTGTCGATTAAATGAAATGAATGCTTTAGAAATGCGAGATGTAGGGAGCACATTGATCACAGCTCCTCCTGGAGAAAGCATTTTATATTTGGCATACAGCTCATTTAGTGATACACCAGAAGTTACTCTTAAAGGAAAGGCGCGATTTATCATATGATTTTTACACTTACAGACCGTGATTATAATGTGTTGGATGCTTATGAAACAGATGATTATCTAATAGGAAATTACATCGGTACTATCATAAAATCGCTAGATATTAATGTACTTGTTAAAAGTGAAAACGCAAAAAATTGGACATACGGAAATTACATTATGTGTGAGGATCAAACTGGTTATAAATACTGGTTTACTATCTACGATTCGGAAGATTCTTACACTGCTGACGAGAAAAATTTAATGTGTTACAGCGGGACGATTGACATTGTGAGTGAAGATGCGAATCCAATCGGTAAGCCATCTGAACCGCAACCATTCACGTATTACTTTAACCGTATTTTTAATGACACAGGCATCACGATTGGAGTAAATGAATTAACAGGCTTATCAAGAAGTTTAGAGTACACATCTGAAAGTGTTTCAAATGCTGAAATGTTGCAGTATGTATTAAATGGATTTGATAATGCAGAAGCTGATTTAGCCGTTGAATTTAAAGGTAGTACGCCAACGGCTTTAGTATTAAATGTATTCAAGCGAATTGGTGAAGAGGAGCCACAGACAACATTAACTGATGAAGATGATTCGCTAACTTCACTGGATCGCACGGGTAGTATTTCTGATTTAGCTACGTGTTTAAATCCAGTTGGAGCCAACGAGGAAGAAACAGAAACACCAATAACGTTAGCGGGTAATTACTACGAAGAGTTAGATGAAAATGGAAATATATTATACTATTCACCAACTAGTCATGCTCGTGTTTATTCGGTTGAAGGTCGAAGAAACTTCTATGTTCAGTTACCGAATAAAAAAAATGGAGAGTTTGACGGCTATATAAATAGACGTTATACCTCTCAGGCTTCTTCTAAAGATGCACTATGGAAAGAGTCGCTTGTACAACTCAAAAAGATTGACCAACCAACAGTGACATATGAAGCTAAAGGGAGTATTGATTGTCAAATAGGTGACAACATTCAAATTGTCAGCAACGAATTGCAACCGCCTGTGATGATTTCCGCACGAGTGCTGGAATACAAATTCAATGATGATAATCCTACACTTAACGAGTATAAATTTGGTAACTATCAGGAACTAGAAAGTAATATTGATCAGTTGTCTAAAATGATGGAAGAAATCAAAAAGAGCATTATTTTTATTAGTTCTCAAGTAGTTGAATATGTACTAAGTGATCAAGGAGACACAGTGCCACCTGATGGCTGGACTTTGGAACAACCAGCTATTGAACCAGGTAATTGGCTTTGGATACGTACGACTACCAATTTAAGCAATGGTGATCAGACAGTTTCTTATGCTGTTTCTTATGCTGGTAGTGATGGCAAAGACGGTAAGGATGGAGAACAAGGACCTCCAGGTTTAAATGGTTTGCAGGGTGACCAAGGAGAGCAGGGACTGCCAGGACTTAAAGGTGCAGATGGTAAGACACAATACACTCATATTGCCTATGCCAATTCGTCTGATGGCTCAGTTAGTTTTAGCACATCGGTTTCACTGAATAAGCTTTACATCGGTATGTACGTTGACTTTACAGCTAACGATTCTAGTAATCCAAGTTTATATAACTGGACTCTGATAAAGGGTGCTGATGGTACACAAGGAATACCTGGTGTCAAAGGTTCCGACGGTCAAACATCATATCTACACATTGCGTACGCCGCCAATTCAACAGGTACAGCAGGATTTAGCACAACGGTAAGTGCTGGAAAAACGTACATTGGACAGTATACAGACTTTATATCTGCAGATTCCAATGATCCTGCTAAATATGCTTGGACTCTTATTAAAGGTGAAAAAGGTGATACCGGAGAGCAGGGCCCTCAGGGTTTGCAAGGTCTGCAAGGAACTAAAGGCGATCAGGGATTACCTGGTTCTAAAGGTGCTGATGGTAAGACTCAGTATACGCATATAGCATATGCCACCAACTCCACAGGTACAGCAGGTTTTAGTACCTCAGATTCCACAGACAAAACTTATATTGGTATGTATGTGGACTTTACCGAAGCTGATTCAAGCACACCTAGCATGTATAATTGGACTCTAATTAAAGGCGCAGACGGTAGTCAGGGTATTCCTGGTGTTAAAGGTCCTGATGGACAAACTTCATATTTACACATAGCATATGCTACTAATGCTACAGGTACTGCTGGATTTTCTACCACTGTAAGCGCAGGTAAGACGTACATTGGACAGTATACGGACTTTGCTTCAGCCGATTCAACAGATCCTGCTAAATATGCATGGACTCTAATTAAAGGAGATAAAGGAGATACTGGAGCAACAGGCCCTAAAGGTGATACAGGGTCTACTGGATCAACAGGTGCTGCTGGACAAAATGCGATAACCGGTTATTTAACAAATGAAAGTTTAATCTTACCAGCCAATCCATCTGGGGTTGTTTCTAGTTATTCTGGAGCTAATGGCTATTTCAGAATTATGGATGGAAATTCTCAAGCTTTATCCGGAATTACTTTCTCTTTAGTTTCTGCAACTGGTATCACAACCGCGATAAATGCATCCGGTTATTTTGCAGTGACAGCTATGAGCGCAGACGTAGGAACAGCAACATATAGAGCTGTTTATAAAGGTGTGACGATTGAAAAAATCATTATGGTTGTAAAAAACAAGCAAGGTGTTACAGGAGCGACTGGTGCAACTGGAAGTCCTGGTACTAATGGTAAAGACGGAGCAACAGGCCCACAAGGTCCAGCAACTGGAATTACTCAACAAGCAACCGTGCCAACTGGACCATATGTTGGAATGCTATGGAAAAATACAGGAGCATCCGGTTATATTAATGGGGTTACCTATCGGTGGAACGGAAGCAAATGGGAAATCTTTTTAATGAGTGTAGAAAATTTAAGTGTTACTAATTTAGCAGCTATAGCAAGTACGTTAGGAGCAGTTACTAACCCTTTTACTGGTGTAATATCAGAAGGCGGGATACTGGATGGAAATACTACGATTTCTGATGCGTTTGTAAAAATTAAAGGAACTGAACGAACGAGCAAACAACAATTTGGTACAGAACTTGGGCCTTTAAATTTATATTCGTATCTTTCAAATTCAATTGGCGTTATCCAAAGCTTCTTTGACCTAAGCTCAAATGGTTTAAACATGTACACAAATGGTATCGGGTCTGGAAGCATCTCAGCAGAGCAATTAATTGCCGTTCCATTCACGAATATTCCACTTTCAGCAGGATTTATTACAAAAGAAAACAACCCTCCACAATATAGAGTTACTAAAGCTCTGGATGGTTCATACCAGTGTGAGATTGTGGGACAAGTAGGGCTATCTAGTGGTGATATGGGGACCACAATGAGATATAATGCCGGAACATTACCCGTTAATGCCCGACCACTTAGAAATGAATTTTTCTATGCACCAACCGATCGAATGGGTGGCAGGTTGGCCGTGACAACAGCTGGTGTAGTTCAACTTAGTCTAGCTGCAGCTAATGAATATGCTGGATTATCTGCTAGATTTGTATGTAAAGGTCCATTAACTTAAAAGGAGGAAATAAGATGTTAAGAATAAGTAATATACAATTTGTTTATAATCAAGAGAACAAAGTTGCGGGTTATCGAGTTGCTTTTGATGGAGATGGATCAGCAATTAAAATGTTGTCTGGTAGTATTGAATTAAGTAACGAAGAAATAGATTTAACTAACGTAACACTATTAGTACAAAAAAAGTTAGCTAGTGTTTTGGACACTAGTGAATAATAAGTATAAATCATCTTATAAAGTCTATATAAATTAATACAGATGAAATTGTTGTAGAATTACTAAGTAAATAAAAAATATCTGATTAACTATTCTCCTTCATAACCGATTGTATTATGAGGGAGGAATTGCATGAAAAAAGAAGAGTTAGAAAGAAAATTATTAATTAATGACCCAGTAATACTTTCAAATTTTATTGAAAAAGAGTTCTTAGAGGTCGATAATGATATTCCGTCAAAACTAACAAATAATATTGACTCATTAAAGAAAATTGATAGGGACATTCTAAATCAAATAATAGCTAAAATGGATTGTATGAAAGCAGATTTTGAATATCATAGCCAAGTTACTACTGTACTTTCAATGATGATAGCTGCTTTAACATTCTTTATAAACTTTGCTATTATGGATGATAATAAAAACGGATGGTTTTATGTTTTTTTTGTCTTTTCAATAGTAGCGTTAGTTATTTCAATAGGTATACTTACTATTCAGTTGCTCAGACAAAAGAAAAGAACAACTATAGCGGTTTATTTTAAATCATTGTTAGTGGAGACAAAGAATTCTTTAAATCAATCTGATAATGTATAAAGGTTACTAAAATTAAATAAATAAAGGAACTATTGATAATGATTAATGTATACATTGATTCTTTAAATAATTATGGTTATATTTAATCTATACCTATAGAGAAAGAGAGATGATGTAATGATTTTTCATGATATTAGTTCAGGCGTAGATGAAGAAAATGTAACAAAAAAAGTAATAGTAGAAATTACTGAAGATGGTAAAGTTTTAAGAAACGTTACTTTAGATATTGATAAGGAATATAAAGTTAATTCCTATAGCAAAAAGAAAATGAAATATCAAGACAGAAAAGGTGTTATTAGATCATTTAAGAATAATGAAGACAATGACGAGTTAAAGGCTCATATACAATTTTCAGATGATAATAGTCTTGGATGGGTTGATGTCAAAGATTTAGAAAAGGTAACAAAATAAAGTTAATAGTACAGACGAAGAGTGGCCAGAAATGGTTGCTCTTTTTAATTTGAAAAGGAGTGATGGAATGTGAAAGATATTGAAACACCAAGCTTAGAAAATCATGAAATTAGAATTTATAAGCTTGAACAATCAAATGAAGATATTCAAAAGAATATAAAAGAACTAAAAGATTCAGTTTTAGTTAACCAAGCTCAATCAGCAGAACGCTCAAAAATCATGATTAGTCAAAACGAAAGCTTAATGAAGCAAAATGAACGATTATCAGAGCAAATGGGAAATGTCTTTAGTACCGTAACCAGCACTAGAGAAAAAGAAGCTGAACGATCACAGGAAATGAAAAAATTAAGCACAGATACTCGTATGAAGTTAGCTACTATGATTATTGGAGCAGGTAGTGTTGGGTATTTAGTTATTGAAACATTCTTAAATCTAATTGGAAAGTAGGAGATAAATATGGAACAAATACAAACGGCTCTTATAGGAGCATTAGGAACTATTATAGTTAGTCTTATTGGAGCCATTACCAAAAAGGTAGTGGCTTTTTTAGATGAAAAAGGAATCAACGAAAAACTTAGTCGAAAACAGTATCTAGTGGATATTGCTGTCAATGCGGCTGAACAAATTTGGCATAATGAAGATGGTGCAATCAAGTTGGCCAATGCTCGAAAAGAGGCAATTAAATTATTGAATGAAAATAAAATTAATATTACGAATGCGGAACTACAAAATTTAATTGAAGCAAGCGTTAAAGCAATGAATGATGCGTTTAACAGTACTAAAGTTGGAGTAATTGAAATGAAAGAGGAGGTAAAATAATGGGTACCGTGACTAAAATTAATCGCGATGATATTGTAAATGGAAAAGCTGGTAAACGTCCTGGTAAACCTAAAGGAGGAGTTTTCCATAATGATTATGGTGCAATGACACCTCAACAATACGTTGCTTGGTTAATTGCTCGTAGAAAAGAAGGGCGATTAGGATTAGGTTTTGCTCCATATTATATTAATAGTTCAGCTATTTTAAGAGCAGATAATACTGGAAACAAAGCTTGGCACACCGCTAATAATGAAGGGAATATTTGGTATCTTGGTTATGAAGTAGTCCAAAGTTATTATGGTATCATCTCGGATAAAGAGTTTATCTTGAACGAAGATATGACTTTACGCCAAATGGCTGAAGACTTCCATTTTTATGGATTAAAGCCGAACAAAGAGACCATTCGTCTACACAGCGAATTCTCTGCGACATCGTGTCCGCACCGTTCTTGGGATCTTCATGGTAAATCAACTAATGCTTTAAAAAGTTACCTTATCACTAAAGTAACAAGATATATGTCGTTAGGAAAAACAGTAGAAGAGATGCTTAAAAAAGAAGGTGTATCTGCACCAGTTGTTCCAGTGTCAAATACAGTAACTCCTCAACCAGATGGTAAGACCGTTAAAGTTGGTAAGCAAGCTAAACAGTGGGAAACAGGATCAAACATCCCTACCTTTGTAATTGACCAAGTTTATGATGTACTAGCTTCTAAACCAGTTACTAAATCACGTTCTAAAAAAGCGTATTTGATCGGTAAAGGAAAGGTTGCTACTGGATGGCTATTAGAACAAGATGTGGACGGATTCAAAACTGCAGGTGGTGGAAATACAAACAAAGCTACTCCTACAACTAAACCAGCAATTACAGGAACAACAACAGAAACTCAATCAATTGCTGGTGTTCAGATGTTCTTGAATCGTTGGTTTTATGGCGGACTAACAGTTGATAATTTAGCTGGTTCTGCAACAAATAAAGCGTTGATTAAAGCCTTGCAAATGGAATTGAACAGCCAGTTTAATGCAGGACTTAAAGTTGATGGATTATGGGGAGCAAAAACTAAAAATGCTTGTATCACGGTTCGTGAAGGAGCAAATGGTAACCTTACTCGTTTAATCCAAGCTGTATTAATTTGTAAAGGTTATGACGTAAAAGGTTTTGACAGCAAATTCGGAGACGGATTAGATAAAGCTGTTAAACAATTCCAAAGTGACAAAGGCTTAACAGTGGACGGTCTAGTAGGAAAAGGAACGTTCGAAGCTTTATTTAAATAGACGCAACAAAACCCTATCTCTTAATTGAGGTAGGGTTATTTTTATATAAAAAAAAGACACCTATAAAGGTGTCAATTCAACGAGTAAGAGGTGTCAATACATAACACTTACTAAATTATAGCTCTTTCCCCGTTTATCAGAGGACTTGCTCTGTACAAATTAATATAACATACTTAATTAGATGTGGCAAGTGGCTTACTTGTAAAATAAATAGGATGTTTTCTACAAGTGATATAACTATTAGCATCTAAAACTAATTGTAAGTCATCACAAATATTTTCGTATCTATTAAATTTACAATTTGCTAATAAATCAGCAATCTGTATAGGTCTATAAGCACTTGACTCCATAAAATCAACTTCGAAAATTATATCAGATTCAGTGTAAGCTTGAGTTAAATAATTTCCAGCTTTGAATTTTTTATTTAGATACACTGGAAATGGGTCCCTTCCGATTAAAGTAGTTTGATTTTGATTATCTATATACACATGTATTTTATCAATATCTTCAATTTTACGTAATTTTAAATCATTTATAACATCTTCTATAAAACGTCTTAATATGTAATTTTTATGCAATTGTACAGCTTGTTTATTACTAAATTCTAGGGTTAGTTTAGAGACATCTGTTGCGACAAAAGAAGGGTTGAAACTATCAGGATGTGTATTAATTAACTTTCTTAGAACTTTTCTTTTATGTTTATGTTTCATAGAGCTTGATTTCACTTCTTTTAATGTATGATAAATCTTTTTCATCTCAAGAGCATAAGTTCTACTTATAGCTGGAACATCATCCGTTTTACACCAGAATCCTCCATAAATAAAATATTTTGAATAATAATTTTCGTGAAGTTGACCAGAGTCATCTATAAAAATTGAAATTTCTGCCATTAAAAACACCTCTCATAACTTTAGTATCATCATTAATAATACACTAAATATATAATAAATGTTATCGATAATTAAATTGGTTTTAATTCATTGCTTTCCTATGTGGTAGTTTATTTAGTTTATAATCCCACAGCTGACCGTATCTAGTAGCTTGACTATTAATTTTATACTCCTGGATAATCAATTGTTTACGTTCGTTAATTGTACAATCAACAGTCAATCCAGTACCATTTTCAACCTCATAAACAAACTTAAAAGCTTTCTGCCCAGCAATCAAACAGTTATGAATTTTACCGTTCACGTCTAAAGCAATGTAGCAAAACGGGTACCCGTGTTTAGTATTGATCACTTTAACATCCGAAACAACTTTACCAGTAAACATAGCAGCGTTCATAATTCTTCATCCTCCTTCAAATAATCTTCTAAGTCATCCTCTATAAGTAACAAGCTACTTTCTCCAAGACCCCAAACATCATCCATAATCATTCCTCCAATTCGATAGTAATGATAAATGCATTAACTCCAAAAGGAACGCCATCCATCCGATACTTGCCAATTTCACCCATACGAATTGTCTGTATCATAGCTGAATATTCGATATCATATTCTTTAATATCTTTATGACAAACCTTATTCGTTAAGTAATCGAATTGTTCTTTGCTCGGATACTCTTCTTCAAAGCAAATTTCTTTTTCATCTATCTTCATATAATTTTGGTTAAATTCTTGTATTTTACATTTTTTCATACCGTTCACCTCGTGTTTATTATACGAACGTATGTTTGTTTTGTAAAGCGAACAGATTGAAATAAATTATAAAAAACAAATGATATCGCTTTCTAAACATGTTCAATACAGTTATAATAAAAGTGTTAAAATAGTATAGTTAAATGAATTCCATTTAGTTGGTTTCGGTGAGATAGCTACCTTATCGTTATAATTAATTGGAATTTGTTTGCACTATTTTAACCGTATAGATCATCTTAACGGATGAGACTGCAAGAGTATTCGGTATTCTTGGCACATAGTTTACCGGTAACCCCTAATTCTTAATTCCGCTAAGGTTAGGGGTTATTTTTTTATAGTAAAAAACCTTCACTAGCGAGAAGTGAAGGTATCTATAATATGTGAAATTAATAATGTTATAGGTCATTAAGGAATATCTCAATAAAATCTTCGTCTACTAAGTAGGAAGAGATTAAGAAATTAGCAAAAGAACTTGCTCGAACTATATCTGGAAAAGAATATGTAATAATCTGTTTCTTGTAATGAATATTTACATAAGGACCTTTTAAAGAACTATAAACTTCTATTTTTAAATCTTTGTGTCTAAAAAGAGTGACTATCAAAGCTATTTTTAAATCATTTTCAAAAAATTCCATTGATATTCTCCTTTCAATATAGTAATTATAATATATGCAATGTTTTTTAAATACATTTATTTATTAAAGCTTAAAACCCACCTGTATAATAGGTAGGTTTTTTTATTTTATTTTCGTAGGTATCAATTTTAGGCTAATGAAAAAGCGGGAATTACGTATGAAACATTATTAAAATCTAGTTTAAGACATCATCCAGATACAATTATTATTGGTGAAATTAGAGATGATGAGACGGCAAAAATGGTGATAAGAGGAGCTTTGACCGGTCATTTAATTATTGCTAGTGTACATGCAAAGAATACTGTAGGGGTCATTTCTCGCTTATTGGAATTGGGAGTAACACAAGAACAATTAAAACAAACATTACTTGGAGTAATATTTCAAAAGTTGATTCCAAGGTATTGCTCTTTTTGTAACGGTGATTGTGTTCCCTCATGTGGACACATGCGTATATACGAAAAGAGAGCCGTTTTATATGAGGTTTTTTCGCGAAAAGAACTGAAACAATATCTCGCTCAGATAAAAACGGAAGAAGAAATTCAAAGAAAACAAACTAGGTCTTTTAATTTGT